>JBATKU010000550.1:0-2532 GCA_049669725.1 Desulfobacterales bacterium | reverse complement strand
ACCTGACATTTTCCTTAAAGCCATAAACGAGGTTGTCGAAAGTAATCGGATTGAAACCGCGGTTGTGCAGTTCCTTGCAGCAATGAGAACCGATATAGCCGGCCCCGCCGGTTACCAATACGTTGATCATATTAACAAATGCCTAAAATGTCTAGAAGTGGTTTCAAAAAATAAATACCTAAGTCACAATCTTAACCCCGTAAAATGTTTCGCAGAAACGAGCGCAGCGGATTTAACCGGGGCGCATTCAAATAAATCCTTTCTGCTGCAAATGCAGCATGATTTCCTGGGTGGCTTCATCCGGAGCGATGTCGCTGGTGTCTATCCGGACTTCGGGTGATTCGGGAATTTCGTAGGGGTCGTCAACTCCGGTGTATCCTTTGATAAGGCCGGCGCGGGCCTTGGCATACATGCCCTTACGGTCACGTTTCTCACAAACCTCGATCGGGGTGGACACGTGGACCTCGGTAAATCCTCCGTATTGTTCGATAATTTCCCTGATTTCCCGGCGGGTCTCGGTGTAGGGTGCGATGGGAGCACAAATGGCGATGCCGCGGTTTTTGGTAATTTCGCTGGCAACAAAGGCGATGCGCCGAACGTTGATGTCCCGGTGTTCTTTTGAAAAACTCAGTTCGTTGGATAAATTCTGACGCACGATGTCGCCGTCCAGAAGGGTTACCGGACGGACGCCGATTTCCAGAAAGCGGGCGTAAAGAATTTTGGCAATGGTGGATTTGCCGGCACCGGAAAGTCCGGTGAAAAAAACCGCAAAACCCTGTTTGCGCGGCGGAGGATAGGCCTTTTGCATCTCTTCGACAACCTCCGGAAAGGTCGCCCACTCCGGTATGCGCCGTCCGCTGCGAATGCGCTCACGGATATCGGAGCCGGATAGCGATATAAACTGGGTGCCTTCCGGTACCTGATCGGCGCTGCGATATTCATCTTCAAAGGGCAGGTAGACCATCTCAGCGAAAGGGACACCGGTCAAACCGATTTCTTCACTAAAAGATTCCACCAGTTTGATGGCTTCGTCACTTCCATAATAAGGCTGCCCGTTGCTGTCGGGTCCGGGACTGGCATGATCGCGGCCGGCGATAAAGTGCGTACAACCGTAATTTTTGGAAACAATGGCGTGCAGCAGGGCCTCCCGGGGGCCGGACATGCGCATGGCCAGGGGCAGCAGGCTCAGGATGTGCGTATCCGGCGGATAATGCCGGACTACATGGCGGTAGCAGCGAACCCGGGTGTAATGGTCAAAGTCCCCCGGTTGGGTCATACCGGCAATGGGAAGCAGCAGCAGGTTGGCCCGGGCCTGCCGCATCGCATTAATGGTCATTTCAAACTGGGGCCGGTGAATGGGATTGCGGGTTAAAAACCCAGCCATTCGTTTCCAGCCGAGCTTTTTGAAAACTGCCCGGATCTCCGCCGGTGTCATGCGAAGCTTTTTAAAATCAAAATGCAACGGAAGGCTTAATACCTCAAGATTGCCGCCCAGGTAATAGTGTCCGGACCTTGTAAATATATAGTTGGTGCCGGGATGGGCTTGATCCCTTGTGCCATAGACCCGGGCGGCTTCTTTTTCAGGATCGATTTTCCAGATATCTTCGATATGCATGACCGCCAGCAGAAAACCCTCCGGGTCTCTGAGGGCGATGGATTGGCCGGCCTCCAGGTTGTGGGCCTGCAGCTCGTTTACATCAAGGCATATGGGTATGGGCCACAATATGTCGTTTTGCAATCGCATGCGATCGAGCACAGATTCATAATCCGAACGGGTCATAAAACCCGTCAGCGGTGAAAAGGAGCCATTGGCCAGTAGTTCAAGATCACACAATTGGCGATCATTGAGGGTAATGTCCGGCAAATTTAAAACAATATCTTTAAGGATGGCGGCGCGCTCATCATCTACGAGAAGATTTACCAGCGAACCGCCGTGGGGTGCGTTGTCATTTACATCGTTCATAGTTTTTAGTACCATCATTCAGAGCGTTACTGAAAATAAGAATTAATAATGCAGATTGCAATTAAAGTTAATTATTTAAACATACTACGTTAATTACAATCTTGCAATAGGTAAAGGGCAGATGCCGGCTGTCAGAGGGCAGATGACAGAAGCAAGAGGACAGATGACGGAGACGGCAGATACAGCAATAAAATTACCACGGAGCCACAGCGACCCGCTCGCCTTTTGGGTGGAAATTGATGAGAAAAATAGATTATGATCCGATTTAAACTAAAAAATTACTTTCTCATAAATTTTCATGCAATATTCAGGTAGAAATTATTGATAATTATAAGGGGTGAAAACTATGAAACCAATTCATCCGGCGCGCATTTTAAAACGCGAGATGGCTGTTCGTAGTCTATCGGCAACAGGCTCGCTCTGGAATTGCGCGTGCCTTCCGGGCGCATTACGCAAATTCTTAACGGCAAACGTGGTATTTCAGCCGAGACGGCGCTGAGGCTTGCCCGGTATTTCGGCAATAGCGCCCAATTTTGGGTTAACCTTCAGTCAAGATATGATTTAGCCCT
>JBATKU010000549.1:0-1809 GCA_049669725.1 Desulfobacterales bacterium | reverse complement strand
CCAGACGGCTGTTGAACGTTTTTTCCCGTTTACCGAAGGGCAAACCCAGTTCACCGGCGGTGCGGATTAACTGCTCCATCACCTGCTCGATGTTAATCGGCCGGCCCGCAAACAAATCTTCCAGGGTACGTCCCGCTTCGGGTGTCTCGGGATGGAGGGGAAAAGCCGTCCACTTGATGCTGATTGTATACTCTTTTTGCAGTTTCTCAATACGCCCGGTAATGAAATAGCACCAGGGTCAGACATAATCGGAAAATATTTCGAGAGTGGCAGGTTCGGACATTGTTGACCTCCATCATAGTAATCAGGTTCGTATGACCCGGCTTTGAGTTATAAAAATGGGGTGGCTCATGGGGAATAAGCCACCCCGGATAGAGGAAAGTGTTAAGGGTTAGTTTGAAAAGTTAACCGATTAACAATTTCGCAGCATCAACTGCTGCTACGTAAAAGGATAATACCACTCAGTGTCATGTCAAGGGGTAGATTTGGGGATTCTTTCCTGGTTATAGAAATTCCGAGCTGTTTAGTTTAAGCTTGCTTTGATTTTATAAATTTAACGCCAAAGCCGCTCAATTTGGTTCTGGTAACCTGGCCGGTAAGACGCGCGATTTTCCCTTTTTTCTTTAGGGGAATCTCCAATTTGACCGTCTGCCCAATGGACGGCGGAAAATCAGTCTTGATAAAAGCCCCGCCACTGCTTACATCTTCCGTAATTCCCTCATAGGTCTCGTTGTCGCACTCAAATTTTACTGGGATGGCGGCCTCTTTTCGCGGATGTTCCCGGGTCCCATCATACTGGTTCGGCTTGGGGATCTGAGCAGCCTCTTCGATTAATTTGACGCCGTAGCCATAGTAATAGGAAGATCGCTTAAGTACCTTGCGCCATTTAACCGTACCGCGATACCGTTCGTATTTGTCGGGTTGGGAAGCAAAGGGGGAATCACTGATACCGACGAGAATTTCAGTTTGAGGTTCCAGCTTAAAGTCGGCTTCAATATAAATACCAAAATCGCTGAAATTATACATCCGGGCATCGCGCCGGAAACCTATAGCGGTATTTTCCAGCGTAACTTTCGACTCATGTGCAAAGCGTGTTTTATTTCGATTTTCGGGATTTGAATCCATTTAAATTCGCGACCTCGATATCATCCCTGGGAGAAATTGGCTCAAACAATCGTTGAGCTTGATGCATAATAGCCTGTCAAATCCGGACGGTGCTATGGTTCGGCCCTGCTTTCATATTTTTTGAGAAGGTCCTGGATGGCCTCCTCCAGCAGGTCATTTTGCCGTTTTTCCAGCTGCGCCGCAAGAATCTTAATTTGTCTAATCAAATCAGCATCTAACGTCGTATTATACATTTTTCTATTATTCATTTAAACGATTACCAAGTAGAATTTTATAAATCCATAACGCTCATATGTCTTTCATTCCATCCGTGCAGCCCAAACCCAGGCCCCGAGCAATACTCCATAGTTAGGAAAAATTGTACATTTCCCGCGGGATCAAATTTTCATGACCTGTTTATTCGTCACAACGGTAGGCAGAGCCGGCCGAACCAAGCGCATAATTGTAAAGCCATACCAGATGAGTGGCCCCCATATTGTTAGCACGCTCCAGTACTTTTAACTCTCCATCATAATATTTATAGTATTTATAGTTAATGACGGACTTTCCCGGATCAGAGGTTTCAGAAATGGTTTCCAAGTAGTGGCATGCATTGACCATACCCTCTTCAGCGATTACTAAATTCGGAAAACGATTTTGAGCACAAGCAATATAAAATGGAATGGTGATTAAAATTATCCATTT
>JBATKU010000548.1:0-22710 GCA_049669725.1 Desulfobacterales bacterium | reverse complement strand
AAAAACCTGATCATCTTCGACATGGACGGCGTAATTATTGACGTTTCCGGTTCCTACCGGGATGTCGTTCGCCTGACGACAAAACTTTTCTTCCAACCTGCCCGTGCATGGGAGAAATTACCGGAACCCCTTTTTGAACTCTCTGATCTTGCCTCAGTCAAACAAAGCGGGGGGCTGAACAATGATTGGGATCTGACCTGCGCTGTCATCAATCTGCTGTATTCCCTGACCGCCCGGCCCGCTATTTCTGAGAGCCAGGATCCCTGGACACGGTGGCAGGAAACCTTGAGCAGAAGCGATGTCACCAGTATCGCCGAATTTTTAGCCTCGACGGATCAGCCGTTGGCGACCTTACTGCAGCATAAAGGCGAGCCCCAGGATGACTTCATATCGGGTTTGTACGTGGGCGATGTGGGCAGCGGCAACATCATCAAACAGATATTTCAGGAGATCTATCTGGGGTATGAACTTTTTAAATCCACCTATAATTTAAAACCGAGCTTTTACAACAGTAACGGCTACATTTTAAAAGAAAAAATGCTCATCGACCGGTCTGTTCTGGAGGTTCTCGGCCGGAATAATATGCTCGCCATTGCGACCGGCCGTCCGAAAGCAGAGGCGGAATATCCACTGAGGCATTTTGATCTAAAGAAGTATTTTAAGTTGATTTATACCCTTGATGACTGTCTCCAGGCGGAAAAAAGAATTCTCGCGGAAAAAGGGGAAAACGTATCGCTCAGCAAGCCGCACCCTTTTATGCTCGATACCATAGCGGACGCTTTAAAAGATACATTCTTGGGCTACTATTATGTCGGCGACATGCCGGATGATATGCTGGCAGCTGCAAATTCCCGTTTCGGATTCAAAAGCATCGGCATTTTGGTATCGGCTCCGAACAAATTGGCGTTGGAAAAAAAGTTGGAGCAGGCCGGTGCGAATTATCTGGTTGAGAGCTTTGAAGCTTTAAAAGAAATTATCCTTTGACAGGCAGCAAAACTGTCTTAATCTTAAACCATGTCAACGTGTTGGTTAGGAAAAAAGGTATCGGTATGAAAGCGATTTCGGAACTAAGAAACGGCGAGCGGTTTTATGCGGAGGCGCCCGTCCTGGTAGAGGACAATCGTACAGGATATCGTTATGACGGCACCATGTTCAATTACAGCAAAAGCGGTATGTATCTGGAAACCGACTATGCCCCGCGGCCTAAAAGAAAAATCAGGATAAAAGTCAATAATTTACCTGGTTCTTCCTCTCCCCGGAAATACCTTGCCGAAGTCAGGTGGCGGCAACCCTTGCCCGACAAGGGGGCATCCTATTCCTTTGGGATCGGTGTAAAATACGATTAATTTTAGCCTCGCCATTTTTATAATTAAATGCAAGCATTTGATATATTTTAAAATATGAGTTTTAGCCCCAACCTTGGAATAATGGAATATTGGAATGATGGGTTTAGATATTGATATTATCTATTTTAAGATTTTTCTTAGCAATGAATTCCGTCATGTATCGATATTTCATTTGAGCCGAAGCCCCAAACTAGAGCTTTTCCGCCATCAATAGCATAGACATGGATGTGGTCTGATTGTTTCTACCGCGGGATAGGATTTCCTTAACAACTTCATTTCTTTGATCACCAACTCCGCCGATTTCAACCCAGCTCCCGAATGGAACGGTGACCTCAGTTTGAGCACCATAAAAACGAACGACACCATCCGGGTTATCGTCATAAGCGATGCGCGGAACTATCTTTACCAGGACATTGTCGGCAAAAATTGTTGGTATGACTTCGAATCCGGTTTCAACAGACTGAAATATCACCGTATCCCTGCCAGTCCCATACCGTCTGGAATAACGCGGCCAGCGTTCATGGTACGGGATTTCTTTTCCGGCTATAATATAAGCCGCCTGACCCGCTGTGGCGATGACGGAATGTTCAGAAAAATTCGTCTGCTGACGATGCCCCCCCTCAACAGAAATGTCCACCCCATCTTTTCTCCGGCCGCCAGTGGCCACCTTCCAGTCCTCACCGGAGACTCGACCACGGGCTGAGGCCGTGCCGGCCTCACCGGCCCGCTTTTCATAAAACCGAACCCTGATTCTAACCTGCTCCAGCGGTTTGTCAAACTGACCCAGATAGGTGCGCACCCGCTGGATGGCATCCGGACTGTCAACAATAACCAGAGAATTTACCCGCTCACTGACCGTAACAGAGCCTTCCGAGGAAAGCATACTTTGAACGATCGGCACCAATTCGCCGGCCCAGCGATACTTAACCCTGATGACGGCCACATCCTTGGCCATAGAGGCGGTGCAAAAAACCCCGGAAATAAGCAGCAGGGATAGCCACAGGTAAGGTTTACGTACGACTTGTTTAAAATCATTCATTAGGAATCTGAAAATGGGAATGAACGTCCAACATCGAACATCCAACGTCGAACATCGAATAATGTTGTCGCTCCGCTCCTCAATTTTATAGCATTGCATTTAATAAGCCCGATTTTATGTTTTTAAAATTTTATCTTTAATTTCAGTAACCTTGATACTCATACCAATAATCTAATTAATTCTTCGTTTCCTGCATAGTATCATTTTATTTGATTCGCATCAAATGCATGAGCAGCCTTATTCCGGCACATATATCTGGAACTTCGCCTTTTTCCTTTCAAAATTCGATGTTGGATGTTCGATGTTCATTATTTTAGCTATCAAACCTGCAGGCAGTCTTCCTGCAATATCCTATCCAACGCATTGATGACCTTATCCGCATTTTTTTCTGAAAATACGATGGGAGGCTTCATTTTGAGGACATTTTCCAGCGGCCCGTCGGTGCTGATCAATATACCGTGGTCGCGCATGCGATTGATAATATAATCCGCATGTTCGGTTGCCGGTTCAAGGGTGCTGCGGTCCATAACCAGCTCGACGCCAACATAGAGTCCCAGGCCCCGTACATCACCGATTAAAGGGTATTGGCCCATCAACCCTTTCAAGCCGTCAAGCAGGCGCTTGCCGGCCCGACCGGCATTTTCCTGCAGCCCCTCGTCCTCAATCACGTCCATCACAGCCATACCGATGGCGCAGGAAACCGGATTACCGCCAAAGGTATTGAAGTATTCCATGCCGTTGGCAAAAGCATCGGCGATCTCCGGGGTGGTGATGACGGCCGCCATTGGATGACCGTTGCCGATGGGTTTTCCCAGGGTCACAATGTCCGGTACGACGTTCTGGGTTTCAAAGGCCCAAAAGTGGTCTCCGACGCGCCCGAACCCTACTTGAACCTCATCAACGATGCACACACCCCCGGCCGCACGTATATGCTTGAATGCTTCGGCAAGGTAATTGTCCGGCAGAACAATCTGTCCCCCGCAACCGAGCATACTTTCGCAGATAAAGGCCGCAAGGCCGCTTTCCCCGGATTGAATCCGTTCTACTGCCTCGCGGACATATAGGGCATATTTTGCCCCGATCGCAGCCTCCGAGCCTTTATGCGGTCCCCGGTAACCATCCGGCATTGTGACCTTGTGCACACCGGGCGGCGTTCCCCGCCCTCCCGGACCGTCATGCTTATAAGGACTGATATCAATCAGGGCCTGGGTATTGCCATGATAGGCACCGTCAACGGTAATAATCTCTTTTTGTCCGGTGAAGGTACGCGCCAAACGCAGGGCAAGTTCGTTGGCCTCACTGCCGCTGCACACAAAATAACAGACACTCAGAGGGCCCGGGAATTTGGACAGCAACCGCTCCGCATATTCGATGATATTATCATGCAAATAGCGAGTGTTAGTGTTTAGCACTTGCATCTGGAGCTGTCCGGCAGCCACTACCCGGGGATGGCAATGCCCCACATGGCACACGTTGTTAACCCCATCCAGGTAAGCCTGCCCGTCTTCAGTATAAAGATACTGCCCCCTGCCCCGGACAATCTTTAACGGATTTTTATAGGCGATGCTGAGGTTTCTCCCCAGATTCTTCCGCCGAAACCCCAATATTTCCTCCTGGTTCCGCCCGGTGGCCGGGAAGCATTCTGCGGGGATACCAAGGATAATATTGGGATCCGGAGAAACATTGAGCCAGATGTCGCGTGTGCTCGGTCGGGCCACCCCGGGGAAATTGCCGTGCTCCCCCAGCATGTCGGTAATAATTTGAAAATGGAGATGGGGCGGCCATCCCCCGCTGGCAGCCGTGTCACCGATGCGGGCGATGGACTGGCCCTTGGCCACCGGCATATCGACTTTCAACCCGTCTAATGAGTCCGGGCTCAGATGCCCGTATAGCGTGTAAAAACAGACGCCCTCACCGGTTTGATGTTCGATGATAAGGGTCGGTCCGTAATCAAGAGGATCGCTGTTGTTATTAAAGCTGTGCACCCTGCCGTCCAGCGGGGCATAAATCCGGCTATTGCCTGGCGTATACAGATCAAGACCCAGGTGAACGGTCCGGGATTCCGGCAATTCATCGGTCTGAACCTCAAATTGTCCGGCCGTATAGACCAACCGGGCCTCATTATAGCGCCCGATTCCCACCCGTGCATTGGCTGACTGCATCTGCTCAAACAACTTTTTCGTGATCGCGTCCGTCTCAGCACCGGTCCCATCGCCTCCCAGCAATAGACTCCCCACACCCAGGTCAAACACCAGCGGATGTTGGTCGCGCAGGTTGCTGTCAACTAGGGAAGCAAATTCGGAAGAATTCGACATCAGCCACTGCACTATTTTTTTTGTTTGGGGTACCGGGGCCAGACCGCAGGCCTGCCGGAAGGAGTATTGAGCCAGCCGCGGATGAATAGCTGCCAATTTAACCAGCAGATCCCAGGCCGGATTTTCAGATATGCGCAAATATTCGTTGTCAGGCTCGTGGTGGGACTGATTGGCGGAATGACAGACGCTCATGCAAAGTCGCATGCAGATCAAATCAAACAAAACAGCCAGCTCCTGCTCGGTCAGCGGAAAGGCTTGATGGTATCCCGACACTACCTGGCCGGCAGCGGCCAGGGGATCAGCCTTGTCCAGCATGGCATAGGCACAGGCAATCGCAATTTCATTGACGGTCCGGGTGTAAACCATATCACCAAAATCAATGACGCCGGTCACGGTGTTGTGCCATCGGCCGTCAGGTTCCACCAGCACATTGTAGTCATTGGCATCGTTATGAATCACACCGGTCCGCAGTTCCGGCAGCTGCGGTTCGGTTTCGGTCTGAAAGCGCTTTAGAAAAACTTTAACCAGCTTGCGGTTTTCCGGGGCCTTGATATAATTCAGGTAGTTCTTAATAATACGGCCGGCGTTTTGCAAATCCCAGTGAAAATAACGGTGGGTGGCCGAATGATCAAAATCCTGCAAGGCCTGATCGATGTTGCCGAAAAATCGTCCCAGGCTGGCCAATAGATCGGCATCGTGAGGTTTAACCAGGGCCAGCGGTTTTCCGGGCAAATAACTTAAGAGCCGGACAAAATGGGTAACCCCTTCAGGGCCCTGTACCGCAGTAATTTGCTCGCCTTTGGCGGTGGATAATACATCGGGAACAACCGATAGACTGCCATTAAAAACATTGCGTTTGCCGGCGATGTGCAGCATGGTCTGGTTCTGGAAATCAAGAACATCCCTGCTCTCGGTGGAATTGGCCACCTTGAGGACATAGGCCTTGCCGTCGGGAGCGGTCAGGTGAAAATTTTGATCCCGCTCACTGGGCAGTATTTTGGCAGAAACCTCAAGGCCGAATAAATCCATGGCAAAACGGACAGCGTCTTGTTCGTTGAATCTGGGGGCATGTTGAACAATGGATGACATTGGGTCGCAGTACCTCACTATGTTTATAAATCAATGCTAAGGGGACTGGAAGCTATCTCAAAATTACAAAAAATACAACCGCAATACCCGGTTCAGCGGCAACTGAGCGAGTGGAGATGACCGCTTTAATTTGTGCTTCCGGTGCTTATAGTATATTATTTACCAATATTCAGGAGAAAATAATGCATCGAGGATTTAAAATATTTTTGTCGGCAATAGCTTTTGTCTCTGTTTTGACCGCGGTTTCTCCGCTTCAAGCTGACGTGATAGATATGTACTGTTATCTGGAAGCGGGAAACGTTGACACATATGTTGTGGTTTGGGAAGAGGACCGGCAGGGCAACAAAGGGCATCAGATCTGGCAAGGAGTCGTTAAAAAGGGGCAAAGGGTAAAAATTACGAATCGTTTTGGTACAATCCGCTATTCAAGTACCGTATATGTTCGTTCGCAAGATGCGCTCTCCGGGGATCAAAGTCGGTGGTGCGAAGGGGCGGCCACAATCGGCGTGCCCTGAGCAGGTGGCGGCAACCCTCAGAAGTGGTTTTCCAAAATTACGCCCTCTTTCCACACATGATCGTCGCCCAGAATGTCGGATTCGGCCTTCAGGTAATGAAAAAGCCGAAAGAAGAGATCAAAAGGGAAGTCGCGCGAATTTTGGAACTTGTGCAGCTTGATGGTCTTGGCGATCGAAAACCGCAGCAACTCTCCGGCGGTCAACAGCAAAGGGTGGCGTTGGCCAGGGCGCTCAGTCTCCACCCGAAAATACTTCTTCTTGATGAGCCGCTTTCAAACCTCGATGCCAATCTTCGCGTCATGATGCGCGAAGAAATCCGTAAACTGCAGAAAAAGCTGAACCTGTCCATTATCTTCGTCACCCATAACCAGGAATAAGCCATGTCCATTTCGGATATTCTGGTTGTCATGGACAAGGGGGTGGTAAAACAGGCCGGTTCTCCCATTGAGATCTACCAACGCCCTGTGGACGAATTCGTGGCGAATTTTGTCGGGCACATTAACTTCTTATCCGGGGAAGCCGCCGATATCTCCGGGGGCCGGATGACTTTCAGAACCGAACATGGGAGCCTGGCTTTCGAACTGCCGGAATTCGACGTGTCGGGAGGTGACAGGTTGAAGGTGGTGGTCAGACCGTTTTAGAGGTTGGTTGCGGCACTGGTTTTTTCACTATACCGGCAGCACAACTGATTGGCGATGAAGGTTGCTTGTTTGCGATGGACGCTTTATCAGATTTTATCAAACAGGTATGTCAGCAAACGAAACAGAGTTTACAATTACAGGCGATGTTAAATGGTCTGCAATAAATAGCCCCTTCAAGGATACAGATATCCAACTAATCGAAGGTTTACAAAGCCCAAAATTTGTTGTGATATCGTCAAAAAAATAGAAATTATCACAGGTTATGGCGTTTCTGTGATTATCTCAGAGACTGTCGAAAAAGGTTCAACTCTCGAGCATTTTTACACTGATATTTTCTATTTTCATTTCTTTCAATCTAAGTATTTCAAGAAGTAAAACTTTTCTATATTTTACCAATTATTTTGTTTAAAAATAAGTAGTTATATGCTATATAGCGGGTAGTTTAAGCAGAAAAAGTTCACAATCTACCCGGAGAAAAGATGGCCAAATATAAACGCTACGATTATTCACAAAGTCTGCTGATCCCGGTTCGTTTAGATGATCAGTTGGTGCCGGGCACCCTGGAGTTTGCCATCCATACGCTGGTGGAAAAGCGCATGGATATGTCGGTCTTTGATGATAACTATCAAAATGATGACACGGGCCGCAGAGCCTATAATCCGAAGGTTTTGTTAAAAGTAGTATTATTGGCCTATTCGCGGGGCTTGATATCATCGCGTCAGATAGAACGGGCTTGCTGTGAGAATGTGATCTTTATGGCGATGTCGTGTAACCAACAGCCTGATCATAGCACGATTGCCTCATTTGTTTCTTCGATGAAAGATCAAATTAAGCCATTGTTCAGAGACATATTGCTGGTGTGCGAGCAAGAGGGTCTTTTGGGCGGGACCTTTTTTGCCATCGATGGCTGCAAACTTTCTTCCAATGCTTCCAAGGAGTGCAGCGGTAAAATAAGTGATTTGCAAAAAAGGAAAGAAAAAATTGAAGATAAACTCAAGGCGTTGGTTGAAGATCATATTCAGGTAGACAAAGATGAGTATGCGCTAAAGCAGAAGATGCCTGCCAGCCGAGAAAAACAAATTAGAAGACTCGAGCAGCAAGCGGCGAAAATAGAAAAGTGGCTGAGCGAAAATGATAAAAAAATCGGAGTAAACAAAAAAGAGCTTCACAGCAACGTAACCGACAACGATTCTGCTAAGATGCATACCTCCCACGGCACCGTTCAGGGCTATAACGCTCAAGCTATAGTGGATTCAAAACACCAGGTCATCGTTGATGGCCAGGCTATTGGCAAAGGGCTGGACAATGATAATCTACCACCAGTGGTCGATGGTGCGAAGCAAAATCTTGAAAGTATCGGCAAACGCAAGGACTATTTTAAAGGCAAGATTCTGACCGCTGATTCAAGCTACCATAGCGTAACCAATTTAAACAAATGTAACGAAGAAAAGCTGGATGCGTATATCCCTGATAACAAATTCCGTAACCGGGATGAGAGATTTGCCAGTCGGGTGGGATATCGGCCGAGGTCAAAAAAGTTTACATTTGCTGATTTCCAATACGATGGCGACAAGGATGAATATATTTGTCCCAATGGTAAGCGTCTTAAGCGATTTGGCAAAGCAGGCAAGCATAAAGGTAAGCTTTTGAGAAGATATATGTCGAGCCAAACCGATTGCAGACGTTGTCAGCTCAGAGCCAAGTGTCTACGATATAAGGATGCAAAGCGTCGCCATTTTACCTACTATGCGGATGCATCGGGCAATAACATATCACAGGCAATGGTTAAAAAAATCGAATCCCATAAGGGGCGCAAGATATATCCCCAGCGAATCGCTATTGTTGAACCGGTATTTGCCAACATTCGCGTGCACAAACGGATGGACAAATTTAGCTTACGGGGCAAGATAAAAGTAAATATCCAGTGGTTACTTTATTGCATGGTACACAACATAGGAAAAGTTGCCAATTACGGTTTCACATAGGCTGAATCAAGCCAATCAGGGGCGGAAATGACTAAATGAAACCTAATCATTGACCCTCAAAAGTGTAATTTTAGAAACCGCGAATATGGAGAGATGATCCGGATTGTCAAAATGGCTTTTCCGACAGTCTCTCAATATATCTGAACTTTAAGCGAAGCAACTTAATCGCTCAATTCAACAAAGGAGATTGGAATGTTATTTCGCATATCCCCCTTATGGTGGCCGGTTTTGGGAGTGGCATCGCCTATTATCGTCCCTTTACTAATAAGCAAAAACAGACGTTTCAAGAAGAATCTCAAACTTGCAGGTGAACTAAATAAAGACCGCCTTCGCCAAGCCGAGCCATTTGATGTGCCGGAACTGAGTTTTTTGGAATTAACAGTCCTGGTAGAGGACAAGACAGAGGAGAGTTTTTTGGGTGACGCTGGTGTCTCCTACTTATTTCGGTCTGATCAGGGTTCGTTGCTTTATGATGTTGGTTTCGGTCCTGAACGTCCGGCATTGGCTCATAATTCCGCTAAGTTGGGAATAAAACTGGACCAGGTTGATTCTTTGTGCATTTCACATCTTCATCCTGATCACATGGGTGGCTTGAAGGCAAGTCGAGCAAAATGTGTGACCGTGCCCAAAGAACTGGGTATGCCGAAGGGCCAACTTTGTTTTCTCCCCGACAAAGCTAAGGCTGAGGGGTACAAGTGCGAACTGATTGATCGCCCTCGGTTACTGACAGGCGGAATCGCTACAACGGGTCCGTTGGCTAGAAGCTTATTTTTCCTTGGTTTGACTGAAGAGCAAGCACTAATCGCTCACCTAAAGGGAAAGGGTTTAGTTATTTTCACTGGATGTGGGCATCCTACCATTGAACTTATAGTGCAAATGGTCAGCCGTCTTTCCAAAGAACCTATCTACATCATCGGAGGCGGACTTCATTTCCCTATCACCGGTGGAAGAGGTAACCGCGCCGGTATTCAATTCCAAACTGTCATAGGTACAGGCAAGCCTGTTTGGCAAAGAGTTACCGATGACGATTTGAGTAGCACCATTACTGCAATTAACAAATTCAATCCGAGCAAGGTTTTCCTATCGAGCCATGATAGCTGCGATCATTCCCTAACACGTATGAAACAGGAACTTAAAGCCGAAACTGAGGTGCTCAAAGCAGGGAAGACCTATCGTTTTTGATTAAGAATTCTAGGCATGTCTAGAGCGAACATAACCAATAAATCCAGCGGACGCAAAAGCTTCGCCGCTGATTTCAACGTTAGATTTCAGGTATCTCCAACTGATGTTAGGTTTGTGAAGCCCTGATTGTCGTTTGATATTGCATACATATCTGAAATGGTGCTAAACATTTGATCATCTCAATAAATCAAAACAAATGCCAACTATCTAATATTTCGATTCTTGTTACCACCTGATATTTAACAATATTGGACTCGTTGAGGCCCAAAAATGGCAGAATGGAAAAATATAAATTTCGACGCAATTATCATTGGCTCTGGGCCAGGTGGAGCGACGGTTGCAAATGAGTTGAGCAAATCTGGAAAAAAAGTTTTGATCCTTGAAAGAGGTCATGGGAGGCCCTTAAACGGCACCCTTTTGCAGGGTTTCACAATGGGGATGATACCAGGGAGAAACTTGCTCTTTACACAGCAGTTGCTCTCAATCATTCGAGGAATAACTGTTGGAGGCAGTTCTATTCTATACTATGCGTGTGCTTTTGACCCGCCATTTGAGATGTTTGATTCGTATGGGATAAATATTCGGAATGAGGTGGAAGAGCTAAAGCAGGAGCTTCCCATCGCGCCCCTTTCCGATGACTTGATAGGACCAGCAGCGAACAAAATTATGCAGAGCGCTAAGGACCTTGGGTATGATTGGCAGAAGATACCAAAATTAGTATACCAGGATAAATGTCGTCCTGATTGCGACAAGTGTATTATAGGTTGTCCTTACGGCGCTAAGTGGACCGCCCGCATGTATATAGAAGAGGCGTGCACCCGTGGGGCGATTCTTTTATCCAATGCCAATGCCAAGATAATAATAACGGAGAAGGGTGTTGCTAAAGGCGTCACCTTTTCGATCAAGGGCAGGAAGCATAAAGTTTTCTCACCTTTAATTGTTTTGGCAGCTGGAGGCATTGGAACCCCAGCGCTTCTTCGTTCAGCAGGAATCAAGAATGCAGGTTATGATTTTTTCTTTGACCCCTTAATTACTGTTATGGGTTCAGTTAAGGACGTAAAGGGTGGAAAAGAATTTCCGATGGCCACAGGACTCTTGGACGAGGACGAAGGTTATGTCATGACTGATCTGGTTTGGCCAAGGTTTTTATATTGGCTTTTTACATCACAGGTTTTTCGATTAGATCGTCTTTTTGTACATAAACAAACGCTACCAATAATGATCAAGGTAAAAGACAAGTTGGGTGGCTATCTAACCCCCCGAGGTGGTGTAAGGAAAAGGCTCTCAGATTCTGATAGGGAAAAGCTGAATCGGGGATATAAAATTGCTAAAAAAATTCTACAAAATGCTGGTGCACGAAACATATATAAAACTTGGTATTTTGCAGCACATCCAGGAGGCACCTCAAAAATTAACGAGGTTGTTGATAAAAATCTTAAAACTGAAATTGATAATCTCTACGTATGCGACTGCTCTGTAATACCTGAATCATGGGGCTTACCCCCCGCTCTTACCCTCCTTTCGCTCGGGAAACGATTGGTTAAACATCTTACAAAATAGCGTCTATATGTCATGGATCTACCAGCTTTTCGAATGATTAAAAACCTGTACTATCTCCAGAGACTGTCGAAAAAGGTATAAATTAGCTCCTTGAGGTTTTCAAGATCCGTATTGTCTAATTTTTCTTTTCAATTAGTATCACTTGCCAGAAAAAGTTTTTTTTTCACACATTTTTTTCTTTAACAATGACTAGTTATATGATAGACGTGTTTAGCTGTTAGTCAAGCAATGATGAGCATTTAAGACGAGAGAAGATATGGCTAAATACAAACGTTATGACTATTCACAAAGTATGCTGATTCCTGTTTCATTTGAAGAGCAACTGATGCCAGGGACCCTGGAGTTTGCGATCCATACGCTGGTGGAAACCCGCATGGATATGTCGGTCTTTGATGATAACTATCAAAACGATGAGACGGGCCGCAGTGCGTATAATCCCAAGATTTTGTTAAAGGTGGTGTTGTTCGGGTATTCACGGGGGCTGGTAACCTCTCGCCGAATCGAGCGTGCCTGCTGTGAGAATGTGACGTTTATGGCGCTTTCGGGTAACCAACGTCCGGACCACAGTACGATTGCCGCCTTTGTAACGTCGATGAAAGGTCAAATTTCGCCATTGTTTTGCGACATCTTATTAGTCTGCGAGCAGGAGAATCTTTTGGGAGGCACTTTTTTTGCTTTGGATGGAATAAAGTTGCCCGGTAATGCATCGATGCAGTGGAGCGGAAAAATATCAGAGATCAGCAAGAAAAAACAGAAGATTGAACACAAGGTCAAGCAGTTGTTGGAAGAGCAGATAAAAACTGATCAAGATGACAGCACTGAGTTGCCCGGTGCATCAAACCGTGAGAAGCAAATTGAAAAATTACAAAAGCAAGCTGAGCGCATTGACCAGTGGTTGAAAGAAAATGATGCGAAGATAGGAGCGCAGGGCAAAGAGTTGCAAAGTAATGTCACCGATAACGAATCGGCCAAAATGAAAACCTCCCATGGAACCATTCAAGGCTACAATGGCCAGGCGTTGGTGGATGGAAAACACCAGGTGGTTATGCATGCAGAGGCTTTTGGCAACGGTCAAGACAACCAGCACCTGGCACCGATGGTAGATGGCGCCAAAGACAATCTTGAAAAGATAGGTCAGTCACAAGATTATTTTGAAGATAAGGTGTTCATTGCTGATAGCAATTACCATAACCAAAGCACATTAGAAAAATGCCAAGAAGAGAAATTGGACGCCTATATACCGGATCTCAAATTTCGCAGCCGCGATTGTCGTTTTGCCACCCGGCCGAGCAATAAGCCCAAGAAGGACAAAAAATTTGTTTTACAAGATTTTAAATACGATGAGGCCAAGGATTGTTATATTTGTCCCAATGGCAAGATTTTGAAATTTAACACTAAGCACATCCGGGATCGCAACCTGTACCGCCGCTATATGGCCAATGAGCAAGATTGCAAACCGTGTTCACTGAAAAGCGGATGCTTTTACCGCAAAAACACAAAACGTCGCTCGCTGGATGTTCTCATCGGTACGCAAGTAACCAATTTTTCCAAAGCCATGCAGCACAAGGTCGACAGTGACAAGGGCCGCAAGATATATCCGCAACGCATGGCTGTTGTGGAGCCGGTGTTCGCCAATATCAGAACCCAGAAGCGAATGGACCGCTTTACCCTTAGAAGTAAAATTAAAGTCAACATTCAGTGGATGCTATATTGCATGGTGCATAATATAGAGAAGATAGTGAACTATGCTACAGTTTAAAGAGGTTTTAATAGGATAGTATATGGCTCATGGATAACAAGAACAATAACCGAGTAATAATATAGACTCCTTGCCTCAAAAAGGCGGGTATTGAAAAAAATCAAAATTTGGTCAACGACGGAATAATTAAAAAGGGCTTTTTCGACAATCTCCCAACAAACTACAGATTTTCGAAGCCTCAAAATTGTGGTGATATTGTCAAATAAATTTGATATCCACAATTAGCCCCTAAGTTTGCGTAACTCAATGATAACCAAAAAGAGTAACAATACATCATCGCGCCGGTGAAAGCACAAGGGAACTAATTCAATATGCAAAACCGAAAAAATCTTCAATGACTACGTCAAATTAGGATAGTCGTGTGATCTGCAAAATAATCCTGTATAGAATATAAATCGCCGATTAATTAATATCTAATGTCAGGGAGATAGATTATTATGTTTTTTAGCGGTGTAAAGAAGGTATTGCTTACCGGTCTTATTTTCACTCAAATTGGTTGGTTTACGGCGAATGCGAATGAACTGTATTTCATAGATGCACATAGCCAAGTAGATCACAATGTGGTTCCATTAAATAAGATTATCTCTCTTATGGATAGTGCGGGGATTCGTCAAACTATCTTATCCGCACGCGGTAATTTAAAAGGGAACACCTTGCTGAAGTTATCCAAAGAAAATCCTGGACGAGTCACACCAGCAGTAAGAACAAAGGGCAAGCCCTACGACACAGGTTCAAAGAAATATTATGAAATACTTAAAAAACAAATTGCTACGAAACAATATCATGCAATAGCCGAGGTCCTGCTTTATCACGCAAAAAAAGGTGATAAGGCTCCCGAGGTAATTGTTTACCCAGATGACAAGAGAGTGCACGCTGCGCTGAATTATGCGATTGAGAATAACTGGCCATTCGTGGTCCATATCGAATTTGCTTCGTTGCATGGAGAAATGCGAAAGAAATTTATGAGGGGATTTAAGCAGATGCTTGACCAACATCAGAAACAACTATTCATCTTAACACACATGGGACAACTGAGTAGGAATAGATGTCTCCGGTTGATCGAAAACCATAAAAACGTGCATTTCCACACTGGATGGACCAACCCTGTAGCGGTTGAAAGCTCAAACCAGCCGTGGACGAATGTATTCGAGGGAGATCGTCTCGCTTCTGAATGGAAAGACCTTTTTATCCAATATCCCCATAGGTTCATCTTTGCGTTGGATAACGTATTTGCTGAACACTGGAGCGATTTCTACCGAAAGCAAATGAATTATTGGAAAAGGGGGTTAGCGGAACTTCCTACAGACGTTTCACATCTGATTGCGCATGGGAACGCAGAGCGTCTTTGGGGGATTAGACAGAGCAACTAAATTTGCCTAACGAACCCATCAAACCGACGCTCTTCTCTCTCGCGGCTTATAGGAAGCGTTACCGATATCTGGTATGATCTGTAGTTGGTCTGAACCTTTAATATTCTCAATCGCAACTTGACGTCAAACTTTGATACTTGCAAGTTGCCTTAAATAATAATTTCAAATGTATTTCATTAATTATGTCAAGAAAGGATATTCGTACAATATGACTAAAAAAGTTCAAAATGGTAAAGGTTATGATTAAGAGACATATAAAAAAGGGTATGCTGAAAGACGTTTATTCCCTGCTCAAAGAGCAACGTGCCAAAGCTATGAATCAGAGGGGCCATGTCAGAGGTGAAACTCTGTCGAGGTATCAAAATCCCAATTGTCTACTCGTGATCTCCATGTGGATGAGCATGGAAAATTGGCTGGCTTGGAAAGAAAATAAAGAGAGAAGAGTGAATGAGGAGAAATTGGAACAGTTCTTGGAATCTCCGACCGAATATGATGAATACATTTTTGGGACGTACCCTGAAGATTTTCAAATATTATGACCATGCTATTTTTTTATATAGAGTATCCAGACATTGCATCGAAACAGCTAAAGCTTTCATATTGTGATCCATAACATATATGAACTTTTGCCAACTTTGGATCATCTCAATAAATCTGCAATTTTTTAATATTGAGCCCAACCACAACATGTGGCATCCACCATAGTTTATGAAATTGAGCAATATTTATGAAAAATGTGCCAATGAAGATAGAACAATTAGGTTTCAATAAGTGGTTTCTTGATAGAATTGATCCTACAAAATTAATTGATCACCAAATTGCAAGAGTTATTACTGTCAATAAGGATAGTTATACCATTAACAACGGCAAGGTTGATGTGCCGGCTGAAATAACTGGTAAACTCATGTTCAGTGCTGATTCTCCGTTAGATTACCCAGCCACAGGAGATTGGGTAATTGCTCAATATTATGATAAAGATTCTTTTGCCATCATTAGTGAGATTGTTCCAAGAAAATCCGTACTAAAACGGAAAACATCCGGTAAGAAGGTCGAGTTTCAATTAATAGCCGCTAATATCGACACTGGTTTAATCGTTCAATCACTTGACAACAATTATAATCTCAGACGATTAGAACGCTATTTGGTCATGATAAATGAGAGCGATATCCAACCTGTAGTATTATTGAGTAAAAGTGATCTGCTGCCCGTTAATGAGATAGATAAAAAGGTTGCTGAAATTCATACTCTAATTCCTGACATTCAAGTAGTGCCTTTTAGCAATGAAGACAATATTAGGCTGGAACTTGTCAAAGAATTATTGGTTCCATTGAAAACGTATTGTTTGCTTGGATCATCGGGGGTTGGCAAAACCACCTTAATAAATAACCTTCTGGATGAAGTACGACTTAAAACCCATAGCGTTAGAGAAAAAGATGGAAAAGGAAGACACATAACGACTCGCCGTCAATTAATTAACTTGAAAAACGGAGCAATGATCATTGATACACCAGGTATGCGAGAACTTGGAAATATTGCTGTTGATTTTGGCATTTATAGTACATTTGATGAAATAGCAGAGTTATCAAATCAATGCCGCTATTATGATTGTTCTCATACACAAGAGCAAGATTGTGCGATATTGGCGGCGTTAAAAGACGGAATAATTTCACAAGAACGTTATCAAAATTTTGTAAAATTAAATAAAGAATCTGCTTTTTATGAAATGTCATATTTAGAGAAAAAGCGAAAAGATAAAAAGTTCGGAAAATTTGTTAAATCTGTCATGAAGGATAAAGAATACAGAAGGTAGAATACAACATTAACGATTTTTCTCTTTTTTTTAGTTACTACAAGATATAGTGGTTTTAAGAGCTTATTGGAAAGGAGCGCTCTCCAACGTACCTAAGTTTTCAATCCCCCAAAAAAGCTGGCATATCCCTTCCGTATCGCAACTCATCATGTGGTCAGATCAAATTGTATCCTGAATTTGAAAAATGAATTACTGAATCGGTATCATTGCAATTTAGCCCTTTAGCAGTTCCTTTGTTTTGGCAACAATAGTCGCGGCTTTCATTCCGTATTTATCCATCACCGTGCCCCCCGGGGCAGAGGCTCCAAATCGGTCGATACCGACCACCACTCCCCGGTTGCCGACATAGCGCTCCCATCCCATGCTGATGCCGGCTTCAACCGCCACCCGGGCGGTCACCTCTGGCGGCAGCACCGCATCTTTATAAGCCTGAGAGGTTCTTTCAAACAACTCCCAGCTGGACATGCTCACTACCCGGGCCGATACTCCCTGGTTGGAAAGTGATGATTGCGTCTCCAGGCAGATCGACACCTCCGACCCGCTGCCGATTAAAATCACATCGGGCTTGCCTTTAGAATCCGACAGAATATAGGCGCCTTTGGCCAGTGCAGTCGCAGATGGATAAAAGGTGCGATCCAACACCGGCAGGTTTTGACGGCTCAAAATCAGGGCCACCGGAGCGTTGGTGGATTTGATGGCAACCCGCCAGGCCGCAGCTGTTTCGGTGGCATCCGCCGGTCGAATGACGGTCAATCCGGGAATAGCCCGCAGCGCCGCCAGATGCTCCACCGGCTGGTGGGTGGGACCGTCTTCGCCGACCGCCACACTGTCATGAGTAAACACATAGATCACCGGCTGTTTCATCAGAGCTGCCAGCCGTATGGCCGGGCGGCAATAGTCGGCAAATACCAGAAACGTTCCGCCGTATGGGCGTAAGCCCTTATGCAAAGCCATGCCGGACAAAATGGCTCCCATGGCATGTTCGCGAACACCAAAGCGGATATTGCGACCGGCATAGGATTTTTTTTGAAAATCGAATGACGATTTAATAATCGTGTTGTTGGACGGTGCCAGATCGGCGGAACCGCCAAACAGTGTCGGCAGATTCTCCGCCAGGGCGTTAAGCACCTGCCCCGAAGCGGCCCGGGTGGCAATAGCTTTGCCGTCCCGGAAGGTAGGAATGCCCGCATCCCATCCGGGGGGCAGGGTTCCGCCAATGGCCGTCTGCCAGCTTTGAGCAAGTTCGGGATACTTTTTGGCATAAGCTTTGACTTTATTTTTCCAGGCTTTCTCGGCCTTGCGGCCTTTATCCGTAAATTTGCCAAAGGCCTTGCGAACTTTTTCGGGAACGTAAAATTTTTTATTCTTCGGCCACCCCAGATTTTCTTTGGTCAGGCGGATCTCGTCCGCGCCGAGAGGCGCTCCATGGGCACCATGAGTATCCTGCTTGTTGGGACTGCCATAGGCGATGTGGGTGCGCAATGCAATCAGGGTGGGTTTGGCCTTTTCCGCTCTGGCTTCCTTGAGGGCCTTTTCAATGGCCGCCAAATCAATACCGTCTTTGACCTGCAAAACCTGCCAGTGGTAGGCCCTGAAGCGGGCGGCGACATTTTCGGTAAAGGCAAGGTCGGTGCTGCCCTCAATTGAAATTTTATTGTCATCGTAGATACAAATCAGCCTGCCCAGACCGAGATGACCGGCCAAGGATGCGGCTTCGGATGTAATACCCTCCATCAGGTCGCCGTCTCCGCACATGATATAGGTGTGGTGGTCGACGATCTTTTGGCTGCCGCGGTTATAAATGGCGGCCAGGTGACGTTCTGCCATGGCCATCCCTACGGCATTGGCAAATCCCTGCCCCAGCGGACCCGTGGTGGTTTCCACACCGGCCGTATGGCCAAATTCCGGGTGCCCGGGCGTTTGGCTGCCCCACTGACGGAAATTTTTGATTTCTTTGAGGCTGAGCTTATATCCGGACAGGTGAAGCATACTGTAAAGGAGCATGGAGGCGTGCCCCCCCGACAATACGAAGCGATCGCGATCAACCCAATCCGGGTTTTTGGGATTATGCTTCAACACCCGGGTCCACAAAACATAAGCGGCTGCAGCCAGGCCCATGGGCGCGCCGGGATGTCCCGAATTAGCGGCCTGCACGGCATCCATCGCCAGAGTTCGGATCGTATTGACACACAGGCCGTCAATCGCACGTTGTGTTCCAGTAACTGCTTTAGCCATAACTTAATTCTCCTTTCGTATTACGGGGAAAGATCTTTCCCCGGTCGATAGCTTCTAATCACTTAGCCTATCGTGCGTCTATAAAACAAGAATAAACTCAGGCTTTAAGACAAATTTTTCAGTCTTTACCCCAAAGTTGCATCACCCGGAAGACAGCATCCCAGCGGCCCCAGCAGTGTGTTTTACTTTAAAACCGTCCCTGTGGGATCGTACAAAACATCCGGCGCGATCTCAGCCGCCACGGTCTCACCGAATATTTCAACCTCAAGTTTGGTCTTTCCAAGGTCCATATCCGCTGGCAGTGACGTCGCTGGTCAGGATGGCTTTGTCCGCCACCACCTTGGCCCAGTCATCAAAGGCGCCCAAATTAGCCGTCGTATGGTAGTCTACATGATAGTCGGTGCTGGCCACCCGTTCAATAACGTCAAAAGCCTGCTCGTCGCGCGGCAGATACAGCGGCTTCAGATTGCCATCACTGCGGCTATTTTGCAGGTAATCACGCTGGGCCTGGCAGTCGGCCAAAAAAGCGTTCTCGCTAAAAAAGTTGAGATTATCCAGCACACCGAAACAATGCCGGGCGGTGTGTACCCCGAATTCACATAAAATCCGGCGACCGCGGATTCCATCCGCCAGTGCCCGGTCATCGGGAATTTTTGCTCCGGTACTGCCGCCGGATTGGACCGTGGGAAGTTTGGTGACCCACATGTTAAGCCGCGCAACGGCCACATTTAACAGGTCCATGGCATCATGGGAATAATCCAGGTCACCATCGATTCGGGTGGTGCAAGGCATTCCGCCGAACATGCAGAGCATGCCCGGGTTGACCACCTGGGCCAAGGCCAGCATGAACATGACTTCCGCATGGGTAATGATGATGCAGGCTTCCGGCGTTTGGGGGGCCGTGCGGCCGGCCAGGGGCATGGTGGTCAGGCGCAGGTGATTTCCGGCCCGGGCACTTTGGATGAGGGCATCCATCATGTTGTCCATGCAGATCAGCGGCGATTTGACGCCGCAAATGGAATCGTGCCAGTCATCGCGGCCGGCAAACCACTTAACCGCTTCCTCGCCGTCCATGTAGGCACTGCAGGTAATTTTGATGCAGTTTTGCAGTCGATCCATGATCTGGTTGCATTTTAAAGGATCACCTTTGTGGACTTTAACCGGCTGGCTTAAAAACCGCACCACATCGAGATTGTCACCGACAAGTCCTATCAAATGCTCCAGTTCCGCATAGGTCGCCGGCATGGGATATTGATCCCCTTCCCGGTATAAAAAGGGTGGAATTCCGCCAATACCCAGGGTGTTGGGCCCTTCGTCGCCCGCAAACGTCTTGGCGGCGGCATCAAGACTTTGATCGATCAACTCCGGCAAAAGATATAACCGACTGACGGTGGCATCGTAAGCAGCCAGGCCAGTCGCCTCCAGAAGTTCGATCACGGCGTTATTCTGGGTCTCGATGCCAACTTCAGCCAGAACGGCCTTGGTGGTGGTGTGGATTCTTTCATAGGTTTGCTTTTCCGCAATCAATAGATCAAGATATTCGGCCCGCGTTTTTTTGATTTCACCATCGAAATCTATCATTTCGGCATCTCGGATCGGGTCACATTAAAATTTTCTTGCGCTCCGGGTCGTAGAGGATACGGCTGGGCTCTAAGGCCGCCGCGTAAACCTCATTATAGGATTCTATCTCAAAACCGTTGGCCGGATCGGCTTTTTCAGCCGGAATATAGCCGTAGCAGATGTTTTTCCCTATTGTGTGGCCGTAACCCGAACTGGTCGTTACACCTAAAACCTTTCCCTTATGAACAATGGGGGCGCTGCCGTGGAGCATCAATGGTTCTTGGCTGTCTATGGTAAAGGAACAAAGTTTCCAGCTGGGTCCTTCGGCTTTGACTTTCGCCAACGCTTCTTTGCCGATAAAGTCATCCTTATCCAGTGCCACACAAAAACCCAGTCCGGCATCAAAGGGGGTGTACTCCGGCGTCAGCTCCGATCCCCAGTCCGCATAGCCCTTTTCCAGATGCATCGAAGAGATGGTGCGGTAACCTGCGTTTGTAATACCAAGATCCTGACCGGCCTCCCAGAGAGATTCGTAAACGTGGACGGCAAATTCCGTGGGGATGTATAGCTCAAATCCCAGTTCCCCGACGTAAGTTACGCGAAAGGACATGATGGGTGCATATCCGACCGTGAATTGCTTGCAGGTGCCAAAGGCAAAGCCTTCGTCGCTGATGTCGGCATTGGCTAATTTCTGCAGTAGTTCTCTTGATTTCGGGCCGATAACGTTAATAACCGCATAGGCCGAAGTCATTTCTTTAACTGATACCGAACCGTCGGTCGGCAGGTGATTTTCTATCCACCAGGCGGCGCGATGCCCTAAGGCGGTGCCCACCACCAATAGAAAACGGTCTTCCGCGAGCCGCCCGATGGTCAGGTCACACTCGATGGTACCCCTTTCGTTACACATCTGGGTGTAAATAACCTTTCCGACGGGTTTGTCGATCTGGTTGGCACACAGTCTATTCAGAAAGGCCAGGGCACCGGTACCACCCACTTCGAACTTGCAGAAGGACGACTGATCGATCAGCACCACGTTTTCCCTGGCATTTTTGTGTTCGGCCGCCACGTGTTCAAACCAGTTGGGAATTTCAAAGGTAAGCTTGTCTTCGGGGGCCGTGCCCTCCGGCGCAAACCAGTTGGCACGTTCCCAGCCGTATTTGGCGCCATAGACCGCCCCCCGTGTCTGCAACAGAAAATAGAGCGGGCTGCGCCGGATACCGCGCGCCGAACGATGCTCCTCATGGGGCCAGTGGATGGTATAGTGCTTGCCGTAAACTTCTCGCGTACGCTCGACATTATAGGCCCGGCTCCGGTGATAGGGGCCGAAACGGCGGATATCAAGGGGCCAAATATCAAGGCTCGGCTCCCCTTCAATGATCCACTCAGCCATCATGCGGCCGGCACCACCGCCGGCGGCTATCCCGAAGGCATTAAAACCCACCGCCACGAATACATTGTCCAGTTCCGGAGCCGGACCCAAAATGGCATCACCGTCCGGTGTAAAACCCTCCGGGCCGTTGACCAGACGTGATATGCCGGCTTCAGCCAGACACGGCGTCCGCTTCATGGCCGGATCCGAAAGCTGCTGGAAATGATCGAAATCTTCATCCAGCAGCTGGGAGATAAAATCATTGGGCACACCATCGACACCCCAGGGTATGCCGTTGCGTTCATAGCCGCCCATCACCAGTCCGCCCACTTCCTCTTTGTAGTAAAGCAGGCTGTCTTTATCACGGATGGTGGGCAGATCCGGCGGCAGGCCTTGGATCTCTTCGGTCACCAGAAACTGATGCTGGAAGGGAACCACCGGCGTGTTGACCCCCAGCATCTCCCCGACCTGGTAGCCCCACATCCCGGTGCAGTTGACCAGGATCTCGCATTTGATGTCGCCCTTGTCGGTTTTAACTGCCGATACGCGTTTGTTGTCAAATTCGAACCCGGTTACCAGGGTGTGCTCATAAATTTTAGCCCCCCGGTTGCGCGCCCCTTTGGCCAGGGCCTGGGTGATGCCGGCCGGGTCGGCCTGCCCGTCAGTGGGCATGAAAGCCGCGCCAATGATACCGTCCAGAGAAATTATGGGACACAGATCATAGGCTTCCTTAGGGGATATCATTTGCATTTCGAGTCCAAAACTGCGCGCTGTGGTGGCGCCTTTTTTCAGCTCATACATCCGCTCGTTGGTGCCGGCCAGGTGCAGGCAACCGCTCATTTTCCAGCCGGTGGCCAGACCGGTTTCGGCTTCCAGTTGATCGTAAAGGCTGACGCTGTATTGCAGCATGCGCGTGATATTGCGCTCGGATCTCA
>JBATKU010000547.1:0-2572 GCA_049669725.1 Desulfobacterales bacterium | reverse complement strand
TACTATCTGTTTGCAGGATTTGCCCTTCTACCTGCAGCGCAGCCGCAAAGGTATTTCCGACGGCAATCAGTCTTCGTTAAAAGATGTGCAGGCCAGGACTGAAAAAGAAGCCATTCGCTATGCCCTGAAAGAAAGCCACAACAATAAGGCCAGGGCATCCAAAATTCTGGGAATCCATCGCACGCTGTTGTATAAAAAAATGAAAAAATACAACATTTCCCTTGCACCGGAGCGTTAGCTCAAGCACCAGCAGCCCTATTGATACACATCGCATATTCCTGCCTTATAGCCGGCCGGGTCTCAATCAGATCGAATCGGATTGCAGGATGAGTGTCTCAATATATTAATAAATCTAAATTCTGGGAGGTTATAAATAATCCGAAAAATGATTGTATCAAATTTGATACTCTGATGTTATCGACCCGTGTACATTTTCTCTTTGATATGCAGTGTTGAAAAATTGTATTCGCCGGCAAGGGTGATGGCGGCCACCGCTGCCGCATATTCTTTAGCGCTGCGGATGCCGGCAAACTTCAATGCTTCCCTGGCCATCGGGGATATGATGCCCTCGGGACTGGAGGCAATACCGACCTCAACATTGGGCAGTTCGACGCCGAAAATCACGTCGCCGCCGCGGGTTTCAGCATACAGTTTCTGATAGCAGGAAACCAGATAAGGCCGGGGATTATTTTTCATGGTGCGGTAAAAGGCAGGGATGATCTCGCCACCCATTCCGGTGTAAGCCGGCCATCCGGTTTCTTCCAAAACCCCCTGGCGGTCTAATTCGATGTAGGCCAAAAAATCCTCGACGGACCTTCCGATGTTTTTCTCATAGTCTTTAATCGGGATCCGCTGCTGGGCGGAAACATACCGTCCCCTCCGGTTGCGTGGAGACGGTTTCAAGTCCCCGTCCCGACCCATGGCGACGACCGAAAGGCTACATTGGATGGCGTTTTGAGTGAAAAGATCATCAATCATATTTTTGGCCATCCCGACACTGTGAGATGTCTGGCCGTGTCCACGGTGATTTTTGAAGCGTGTATAAAAACAGCAGTGCAGGATGCGGTCAGCGTGGTGCTGTTTGTTCAAAAAGTCCACATTAAAAACCTCCCCGCCCCATTCTGCAAGGTGTGCCTCTGCAATTTGAGGAATAATCTCGGGCAGCTTTTCTTTGATCAATGTCATGGCTTTTTCGCGCTCATCTTCGGTGTCGAACACAAAGGCCAAATTTCTGGCGGCCACCGCCCAATCGGATACTTTGACTTCAATCGGACCATACTTGTTAAGCTGGAAGCATCCGGCCGAGATGCCCAGATGCCCAACACCCGGTCCCCAGCATAGAATGTTTTGAAAGGTCTTTTTGACCTCACCGCCGACAGTCACCTCCCCGGCATAACTGTAATAATCTTCCACACCACCGATGTAATTATTGACCAGCGGATTGTAACGCTTTGCTTCTTCGAATACATCCAGGGACGTTCCGCATAGACCGCAGAACGTATGGGTGTCTTCGGCGGCCAGCGTCCAGAGGGTGCCGTCATTAGGACAGCGGTAAGATATTTGATAGGGCTTTGGAGGTAAAACGATATGGTGAAATCGATGGCCGCTTTTTTCTTCAATAAACAAGCGCCGGGCTTTGGCGGCGGCCGTAATATATTCGGGAATTGGAAAACCTTCTTTTAGAGCGGCCTGCTCGGCTTTCCAGGGTGCAATATCTTCGTTGTGAATCATTTCAGCAATTTTTTTTATGGTATCTTCCCCGTTCATGCAATCCTCCGTAGACAAATATGGTTACCAACTAGCATCGTTCAAAATTAGGACCCATCAGTAGCAAATGGAATGAGTCGCTTTCAAGCATTCTTTTTGATTGCGGTGGGCGCACATACCCGCCGGTTCTCAGCCGGGTACCGGCATCGGTCCCCTTGGATGTTGGAATGGTTTGGTTTCTCGAAGCGTTGACATTGATTCGTATATCCGGTAGCATCACGTTTATACTTTTAGCATTGCGATCAGGATAAATCAATGATCATAGGGTTAGACGTAGGCGGCACTCATACGGATGTCGTTCTGCTTGACAATCAAGGGCTGCGCAAAGAGGTTAAGGTTCCCACTGATGCCGCCGACCTGTTTCACTCGGTACTATCGGGGTTGGAGGCGGTAACAGAGGACATTGACCCTGCCGCAATCGACCGCATTGTCTTAAGCACCACCCTCACCACCAACGCCGTCGTTCAAGATAAAACGCCCCCCGTGGGAATGATCGTCTCCAGCGGCCCCGGCATCGATCCTGAATTTTACCGCACCAACTCCCATTATTTTGCGGTTGCAGGCTCCATCGATCACCGGGGACGGGAAGTTGAACCGGTTGATGCCGCTGAAATTCAAAAGATCGCTGCTGGCCTGAAAAAAGAAGGCATCCGGTATGTCGGCGTGGTGGGCAAATTTTCCGTCCGCAATCCCTGCCATGAATTGGAGATCAGCCGGATATTAAGCAATTCCTTTGAAAAAGTTTTTATGGGTCACCGCATTTCCGGCAATTTGAATTTCGGCCGCCGGATTGCCACCGCTTTTT
>JBATKU010000546.1:0-5038 GCA_049669725.1 Desulfobacterales bacterium | reverse complement strand
CCCACAATATACAATACACTCGTTCTTTCCAGATAACCAGGTTATCTTTTTCGTGTTTTCGTGATAAAGAGTATTGCCACATTATGCAAATAAATAACAGTTAAGATATTACCTAATCTAAAACATTAAAAAAAGAAAGGGACGATGATGAGCGCTGAACCATTCCGCCAAGAAGAGATCAGCTTTAACGCCGATGGCCTGAAATTGAAGGGCGTCCTACATCTGCCGGATACTGTCGAGCGGACACCGGTGGTTATCGGCTCCCATGGGCTATACAGCAGCGGCAACTCGCCCAAACAGATCGCATTGGCCGAACATTGCAACCGCCTTGGTATTGCCTATTTTCGATTCGATCACCGCGGCTGCGGCCGCAGCGAGGGCGAATTTGACCGGGTGACCTCCCTTGAAGCACGCTGCCGAGACCTGATCGCGGCCGTGGCCGCCATCAAAAGCAGAATCGATACCGGGGACCGCCTGGGATTGTTCGGCAGCAGTATGGGCGGTACCGTTTGCCTGAGCACCGCCGCCCGACTGGCCGCCGACGCTGTGGTGACCTGTGCCGCACCAATTCGCAGCAATCTGACCGGCAATCAATCTGAAATGTCCCGGGAGGAAATCGTTTTTGATGCCGCCAAACGTCAATTCGACATAACAGAGGAACTTTCAAAAATAAACCATATCCTTATTTTTCACGGCGATGCGGATAATGTCGTCCCGGTTTCCCATGCCGGGGAGATATACAAATTGGCCCGCAAACCCAAAAAGGTGATTATCCAGCAACAGGGCGACCACCCGATGAGCAACAGGGAACACCAGAAGGAATTCGTCAGAGAGGCTTCAGCATGGTTCAGGCAGGGTTTAAAGCTGTAAAGTGATGAGATACGGGAATATTGGGCTTTGCTGGCATTGCATTGAAAGATATTCGGCTGCATTAGATAAACCGATTTCGTTCTAAAAACGATCTGACTGCATCCGGATAGCCCGGCGTCTGACTGGATTCGCTGTGGCCGGCGCCTTCGGCCACATAAAGGTCTGCCTGCCCGGGTGAAAAGCTGTCTCTCAGGGTTACGGCAAACGCCAACGGAAACCGTCGGTCTTTTTCCCCATGAACCAGCATGACAGGCATTTTTAAGGCAGGGGCTAAACGCGCCGGGCTCACCGTCTCCAGTTTATTGCCGTAAAACAGATTCAACCAGAAAATAATCATCGGACCGAAAAGCGCTCCGAAAAAGGGATTGAACCATTTGTAGAGGCTCAACAACCCTTCTTTGGTGTGTGCATAACATGCTTCCAGAAACAGGAGTTTAATTTTATCCTGATTTCCGGCGGCAGCCATAATGGCGCCCCCTGCCCCGGCCGAATGGCCGTACAGAGCAACCGGTTCACCGACCCAATTGAGAACGGCTTCAATATCCTCGGCAAACTTGGCCGCGTTCATAAAACGCCGCGGGCTCGAATGCCCGTGGTCCCGGGCGCTGTGGATGACCGTCGTAAATCCCCACTGACCGAAAAACCTGGCCCGGGAAACCATGCGACCCCGGTTACGGCCCCACCCATGGGCAAAAATGACAGTCCCCCGGGATGGTCCATCGGGTTCAACCCGCCATACCTCCAGAAAACCGCCGTCAATCGACGGTATTTTTGTATCGATGGTTCGGCCCCAGTCCGGTATATCCGGCACCGGATTTCGGGGAATTGCCTGCACAAGATAAGTCAGAAACAACGTGAATAGAACATACAGCAGCAGCACACCGCCTATAATATATAATAATTCATACAACATTTGAAAAGATTAATCCTAAATGGCCTTGTATGCAATCTATCACTTAGCCCGATGATACCGGAAAAAACAAATTACAAATCCCAAATAACAAACAATAACCAATGATCAAAAATACAAATTCAAATCAAAAAAAGGATTCTGGTGCTTTAGTTTCGGTCATTGGAATTTTGAATTTATTTGGAATTTGGTGCTTGTGATTTGAGATTTTGCCACAAAATGGGAAACTGTGATTTCTTAGCTTTTCAAAAGTTCCCGCCTGAGCAATTCAAGGGCCGTAGCTGCAAATATCCGTTTATTCATTTGCCGGTTGTCAAATGTGAAATGGTAACGGCGTCCGCTGACGGAATCAGAAGTGGCCAAACCGATGCAAACCGTTCCGACCGGCTTGTCGTCTGTTGCCCCCCCGGGCCCGGCAATTCCGCTGGTGGCCAGGCCGTAGGTTGCGCCGGAGATGCGCTGCACCCCCCGGGCCATCTCTTGGGCGGTTTCCTCCGACACGGCACCGTGACGGTCCAATATCCCGGAGGCCACCCCAAGGATATTTATTTTGGCCTGATTGGCGTAAGTTACCGCGGACAACACAAAATAATCCGAACTCCCCGGTATGTCGGTTACCAGATCGGCAATAAAACCGCCGGTGCAGCTTTCCGCCACGGCCAGCGTCGCCTGGCGGGCCCGCAGTAAATTTCCCACGGCTTGTTCCAGGGACTCACCGGTGTTGGAAAAGACCCTATTTCCCAGCTGTTGGACAACCCAGTGCCCGGCTTTTTCCAGTTGGGACCGCAGCTGATCTTCATCAGTACCGTGGCCGTAGAGCTTGACATGAATTTCCGGAAACTTTGCACGAAAACCGAGCTTAATGGGGGCAAAGCGGCCTTCAAACCCGTCCAGTTTTTCTGCAGTTGCCGATTCTCCTAAACCAAAGGTAGACAAGGTCTTGACCAGACGAACACTCCGGGTCTGGCCCGGCAGTTGCATCAAGCGGGGCATTACTTCGTTGGCCATCATTTGCCGCATTTCAAATGGTACCCCCGGCAAACAAAATAACTCGCAACCCTCAATTTTTAGTTGAAAACCCGGTGCCGTGCCGACCGTGTTGATCAGACAATCGGCTCCGGCCGGCAAAAAGGCCTGCTTTTTATTGGAAGGGGTCAACGGATATTTACGCGCCTTAAAAAAAGCCTCAACCGAATCCAGGGCCAATGGATCCAGAACCACTTCAACACCGGCTGCTCTGGCGGCCGCCGCAGTTGTAAGGTCATCATCTGTCGGACCGAGGCCGCCGGTCACAACAGCTATGTCAGATCGACCGGCGATTTCCCGCAAAATGGATACAATGGATTCCGGATCATCTCCGACACAACTGTGTCGCACCACCTCAATCCCGGCTTCTTCCAATATCCGGGCAATATGGGCGGAATTGCTGTCCACCAGTGCCCCTGATCGAATTTCATCTCCGGTGGCTAAAACTTCTGCGATCATACGTTCACTTATTCCGGCGGATTCAAAACAAACATTGATGCGGATACATCCACATCGGCCCAGTAACGATTGACCACAAGCTGAAGATCAATCCCATCACCATTGGTAATACTTAATAATACGGGCACCTGGTATCCATTGATGGTTTGCATTTCGTCAAACCTTGCAAGATAGACCAATGATCCGGACCGATTATAAAATTCGGCTTGACGAACCCCTGATTTGGTTTCATCGAGGAATATCTTCTCGGTAACGCCCCACCACCTTCGTTTTAGCACCAGCACATAGCCCTTGCCGGAAACCGACCGTTCAAGTGTGGCGGCGTGATGTTCACGCAACGGTACGCGACCTGCCAGCAGGGCAATGATATCAGAGATCTTAATGGGTATGGCCGTTATCTGCTTCAGGCTGGCATCGGAGGCCGCGACCTTTTTATAAAATGGTTTGCCCTCCCGGGCCTCGTAGTAGTAAAACCATTTCCCGTCACTTGCCATTTTAATGGCCGGATGACCGGATACCAGAACAGCAACGTTAAGTTTGGTAGTTTCCGATGCGACCCAGGCGATGCGTTCATCAATTCTGGTTGCTTGATTTTGACGGACCTTTATTTTCCCGATGCCTTTAAAATTCTTCAGCATTCGATTCTGGTTGCTTAAAATATGCAACACCGCCCGAGCATCGGCTATAGCTGTTGATTCCGGGGAATCGCCGGGTTGACGGGCAAGGCTGCCACAACCGGTCATTAACATCACCGCGCTAAACAGGCAGATCAAATTTTTCAGGTTATGCGCTAGGGTCCTCATGGAAATAGGATCTCCAGGAAATGCCGGCGTAATGGAAAAATGCCACAGGGATTCAGACTGTGGCATCGATAAGCAGATCGCAAATATAATCCCTGGCAGATCCGGGCCGGCGGGCGCCACTAAAATTCAGGCCCCATTGCCTTTCAGTTGCCGGATCTTTTCTTTTAGCGCTTCTGTATCTTTTTCCTTAATTTTAAGCGATTTCTGAAAAAATTTAAGCGCATTGGGTTTGTCGTCCAGCTTTAGATAGGCATCGCCCAGGTGTTCCAGCATGATGGGGTCATCCGGAACCAGCTCAATTGCTTTTTTCAAATACTTTAGTGCCTTATCAAAGTCCCCTTTTTTGTAATATACCCAGCCCAGGCTATCGGTAATATACCCGTCATTGGGCTTGTGTTTTAAAGCCTCTTTGATCAAACGCTCGGCCTCATCCAGGTTCATCCCTAAATCAGCATAGGTATAGCCAAGATAATTCAGGGCATTGGCATGCTTGGGATCTAATGATATCACCGTTCGCATCGCTTCCATCGAAGCTTCTTTTTTATTCCACTTGTCGTAGACAACACCTAAGCGAAAGTAATAACGGGGATTATCTGGCTCAATTTCAATAGCTTGATTGATGAGCTGGGCGGCATTTTCATAATCTTCCAGTTCTTCATAGAAGGTGCCCAGATAATACTTAAAGTCGGGATTGTCAGGATCTTTCTCAATGGCTGACTTTAAAAACCGAATGGCAGCGGCGTTCTTTTTTTCTTCCTGATAAACAAAGGCCACATGAACCACCGCGTCTTGAAAAAATCTGGATTCCGTGGTTACTTTTTCAAAATGGGCAACCGCCTGTTCATTATGTTTAAGTCCGTAATGGGCCACACCGGCCAGGTGGTTCAAGTCCGGACTATCCGGCAGTCCCTTCAACATGCCGTTGATGATGATCAGGGCTTCATCATTTTTTTTTTGATCCACATATAGT
>JBATKU010000545.1:0-2050 GCA_049669725.1 Desulfobacterales bacterium | reverse complement strand
TATTTTACCTCCAAAATAGTTTAAATTCCACTTAAGAATTTATCCAGAGTCATTCTCAGTCTTAGAGGAACGGCAATAATTCCTCCTGAACTGACTTTTTATCACCTCCTTTCTTTAAAATTTGGCCTTTGCCGGCAACAGCCTTAAAACGACCTTTTAAATTTGATGGATAAGGGCCGTGCCGTCGGCCGATCAATACATTTTAATGTTGTGCGTTACATCTTGGTAGGTCGTTTTTCTTTCTGCTGTATGCAGAAAGCATAAAGATATAGCTTCACCTCCTTTAGGCAATAAGATAAAAAACGATTTGCAACAATTAACTGAAAAAGCGAACTAATCTATGGTTGAATTATATTCAGCGAATACAATGTTTGGGTTGAGATTTTGTTTAGGATAAAAAGTGAATGCTATTCAGCGCAATGTTTTTTTTAGACTTGTTAAGATATTTTGTCAAGAGCAAAAAATGAATTTTATTCAAAAAAAATTTTAAATTCGTTTTATATCCGCGGCTTTCAAGGGTTTATAAATTTGGCCCTTTCAACCCCCTGATTGCGAAAGGAAAATCAAAGGCAGATGGCCAAACGTTTTTCAAAGCGGTTTAATAGGGCGAATAATACAATATATGGATAAAAATATTTTTTGAATACATGATAACGTATGGCTTCCCTCATAAAAGGCGTATTCAAACCGATTGTTTTTCCGGGTTTGGGTCGCGATAAAAGTGCTTAAAAAACAAAAGCTTTTTTTGCCTTGCAATTTATTTCCGGATATCTTATACGGAAATGTTTAAGAGCTATTCCAACGATATTTGTTCAATTTCTAACCATTAGGATTACGAAAAATATTTTAATCGGTTGCAACATTTTTTTGGAAAGGAGGTGAACTTTTAAAAACTGGCCCTGGGCATATACTCGAACACCTGCCATGCTTAAATTCAGCAACAATCGATGTCAGATCAATCATACTTAATTTATGTTTGCAGGCTAAAATGGGGAATATACCCTCGGGTATTGAGAAATAGGCACATGTTACATTAATCAGACAATAATAAAATTAGGGAGGTTTATGCTATGGGTAAAATACCGGAAAAAATGCTGCCACCAAAAGATTTGTGGCCGGAATATTTGGTTCCAGAAGAGTTTGCGGATACACCGGATGAATTGAATCTTGCCGACTTTTTGCTTGACCGCCATGTTCGAGAAGGCAGAGGTGATAACGCCGCCATTAAATTCATGGACCAGACCGTCAGCTACGCCCAGCTCCAGAAAATGGTCAACAAGTTCGGCAACAGCCTTAAAGATGCCGGCGTTGAACCCCAGGACCGGGTGGGGATCCGTCTGGTAAATTCCATCCAGGCCCTGGTGGCCATCTTTGCCGTTGAGAAAATCGGCGCGATTCCTGTTCCAACGTCGCCGCTGTGGTCCGGTGAAGAAGTCTCATTTGTGGCCAACAATGCTGAAATGAAGTTTTTTATTGTCAATGCCCCGCTGATGCCCCCGGTGGAGCAGGCCAAGCCCAACTTTCAATTTGGCACCCAAGTCATCACTATTGGCGGCAATGCAGACGAGGTAAAGGCAGCCGGAAACATGGTCTATGAAGAAATGCTCGCGGCCGGTTCTGCTGATCTGGAAGCCACCATGCTAAAGGGTGACGACATCGGCATTATGCTCTATACATCCGGCACCACCGGCATGCCCAAGGGCTGTGTTCACTTTGTCAAACCGATTGTCATAGAAACCAGATTGGTCAACAAACATGTCTACAAGATGAAGCCCGGCGATGTTCTGGGCGGAGCCGCCCCGGTTTCCTTTGCCGCAGGGTTCGGCACCTTTACGTTGATGCCTTTTGAAGGCGGTGCAGCCATATCTCTGATTCCAAAGTTCACACCGCCGGATATGTTGGATCTGATTCAGAAACACAAAATCACCATCCTCACCGGTCTGCCCACCGGCTACCGCGCTCTGATGAAGTTCCCCAAATTCAAGGATTACGACACCAGTTCAATTCGTCTTTACACCTCCGGCGGCGACGCTCTGGGTTCCGAAACCCT
>JBATKU010000544.1:0-2374 GCA_049669725.1 Desulfobacterales bacterium | reverse complement strand
GCTCATTGTTACCCTGCCCCATGGATTGGACCCGGATAAAATTCCGTATAACTCTCATAATGGGGAGGAACTGATCTATATGTTGTCTGGAAAAATGATCTTTTACTACGACAATGATCAGCACCAGGTTGCAGAAGGGGATTGTCTGTACTTCAACTCCGAGATTCCGCACAAAGTGGTGGCTGCCACAGAAGAGGAGCCCGTTAAAATATTGTCCGTGCTCTCACTTTAGGCAGTCGTTCTTTCTACAAAAAGATCATTGTGACAAATGCGGCGGCACCTGAGTGTGCCGTCACGTGATGCTAATGGTTTAGAAATGAAGGAGGGGTCATGGGAAAAAAAAGTATTTCGCGCAGGAATTTTTTGAAAAAGACCGGATTGGCTGCCGTCGGTGCCGGGGCAACGTTTTACGGTCCCTGGAAACATAACCGTGTCTACGCATCCGCCACAGACAAACCGATTCTCATCGGAATGACGTCGGATGCCAGCGGTCAGTATGCCAACAGCGGCGCCTCGGATCGTCGGGGAATGATGATGGCCATTGAAGAATTCAATGCCAAGGGCGGTGTCCTCGGGCGCAAGATCAAGTACGTACACATGGACACGGAAACCAATCCGGCCACCGGAAGCCGGGTGGCCGAACGCATGATTACCCGCAACGAAGTTTCCTTTATGATCGGAGCGGTCAGTTCTGGTGTGGCCAATGCCATTTCACAGGTGGCCCAAAAGTATGGGGTGATTTATTTAAACAGCAATTCCAGTTCGCCCACGGAGTCGGGGAAAAACTGCCATCGGGTCAAATTCGTATGGGACGGCAACGGCACCAATTTCGCCAAAGCGGCCGTTAAGAATGCCATCGACGCCTTCGGCAAGAAGTGGATGCTGCTGACGAACGACTATGTCTGGGGGCACAATACGTCCAAGGCCACCCGCAAGCTTGCCGATGCATATGGTGCCGAGATTGTCGATGAACTATTGGTCCCACAAGGTACCCGGGACTTTACTTCCTATCTGCTCAAAATACAACAGGCCAAACCGGATGTTGTGGCTGCTGCTGTGGGTGGTGATGATCAAAAAGTGATGCGCCAACAGGTGGCTCAGCTTGGAATGGGCAGAAAACCGGCCTGGATCAATAACCAGCAGGATTGGCCGGATGTCTATGGTTTGCCTTTGAAAAACCTGTATGGCGTTTTCGGCACCACCTGGTACTACAAACTGGACCTTCCCGGCGTTAAAGAATTTGTCGGCCGCTACAATAAAATGTACCCGGAAACAGCCATGCAGGTGCCGGGCAATGTATTTTACAACGGTTACATGGCCACTCGGGAACTGTTGAGTGCCGTGGAACGTGCCGGCAGCACCAATAACATCAAGGTCATCAAACAACTCGAGCAACTCAAAGTCTTGGCCAAAGACCGCATGCAGCATTTTGATGCCTACATGGGGCCGAACCACCAGATGCAACAGACGGTCTACATGGCCACGGCCAATGACGAAAAGGCCTGGAAACAGAATAAAAACGATCTGTTTAAAATTGTAAGCTGGGCGGGCCCCCAAGAGGTGGAAGATGCCGGTGCCATGGCGGCTTGCCAGATGGAATCTTATCAGGACACGCCCACATACGACGGATAGTGTAAATGGATCTCATCGTCAACCTATTGCCGTTTATTGTTAACGGATTGAGCCTCGGGCTATTGTTTGCGCTCATTGCCTTAGGCTTCATGCTGATTATCGGTGTGATGGAGCTGATCAATCTGGCTCACGGGTCCCTGTTTGCCCTGGGGGCCTACCTTGCAATGGTTTTAATCGCTCCCGGTGCCGATTGGATGGGTACTTTCGGCCAGTGGTATGTGGGGCTGCCCATGGCGTTGCGTTATTCGTTGGCACTGGTGGCCGCCCCGGCCCTGGTGGCAGTGGTGGGAATGGGTTTGGAGGTTTGCTTGCGCCCCACCTACGGCAAAGACCCGTTATACGGATTGCTGCTGACCTTCGGCGCTGCCCTGGTGATCGAAGAATCCATCCGGGTCATCTGGGGTTCAGCCGAACAAACCCTGCCCGTGCCGCCAGGATTGTCAGGACCGTTTCTTATGGGCGGGTTGATCTATTCCAAATACCAGGTTTTCGCCAGTGCCTTTGCCATCATGATCATTGTGCTGGTCTGGCTCTTTCTGGAGCGCACTCCTTACGGCGCCATCATCAAGGCGGGGGCGCATGATTCCGAGATGGTCCGGGCCCTGGGTATCAACCTCACCCGCTTGCGGCTATTCGTATTCGGTTTTGGTACATCACTGGCGGCCATTGCCGGGATTATTCTCTCACCCATTTGGGGACTGCGCCCCCATGTGGGAGTTGATGCCGTAATACCGGCCTTTTT
>JBATKU010000543.1:0-6156 GCA_049669725.1 Desulfobacterales bacterium | reverse complement strand
ATCCATAGGGTTGCTCCGAAAAAATCAAAGTATGCTGTCTGAGTGACTTTGGTATGCTCACCAAACGCCTCTAACTGAATATGGCCGTAATGAAATTTTTGGCCGCATTCATTTGGATTTAGCAGCTTAAAGTCAAGGCGATGAATGTCGGTTGAACTAATCGTTCGCCAGCGAAATCTCACGCCCGGTTTGGTTGAATAAATATCCGTTCAATTATGGCGGTAGTTCGTGGCGGCGTCCACTTCATAAAAAAGATATCACAACTTTTTATGACCTTAACAAAGTCAGGATATGCTGGAGAAATCTGTGACCCGCTCCTCAGCTGAATTAGCCAGGTTATGAGTCAAACGGTAATAACTTATCGAGGCTTTTCAGCCATTCTTTAACTACGGGTCTTATTTCAGGTCCAACAACCAAACCCATGTGGGTTTTATTTGGTAAAAGTTTAAACTTAGCTACTGTATATTTTGAAATTGCCGGTTCAAATTGGTCAGCGAGATAAGCGTCATCCGCTGTGCCAGCGACAACTAATATTGGTTGTTGTATGGCCGCGAGATCCTTTTTGAAGTTCCGTGGAGCATAGGCTGTGTTAAGTCGATGAGAGTAAATAAGGGTTTCTGTCCCATCACGGGCTTCTTTCGGCATATTGAATTCAATGACAGGCAGATAGTCGAACAAATGTATCCCCAGATTATTTAGCATGGTCAGTCCAACGATGCGTCCGGTGTAAGGATAAGCCCAACCGCCGGAATCTGGGCGCATTGTGGGTGCATTATATTTAAGAAAGGGAGAAAGCAGGATATAAGCATCCACCTGATTACCATATCTGCTTCCCCCAAATCGTATAGCTAATCCGCCCCCGGATGAGTGGCCGCCCACAACCAACATTGCATTCGGATTATCCTCTCGAATATGGGCGATTAGATCCGCCAAATCATCTTCGTATTGACCGATGTAGTCTACATCGCCTCGTCTTTTGGGTGTATATCCATGTCCACGCAGATCGGGTGTGAATACCTGGGCCAGACCCTCAGAGCTAATGAATTCGGCTAAAGGTAAAAAATACCGGCTATGCCAACCCGAGCCATGTATCAGAATGATGATCTTATTAGATAGAGATGAATAATACCGGTAATTTAAACTTGAGCCATCTCTCGCCTTATAACTGTTAAATTCTGGTAGGTTCGTGTAATCGAAAAATAACTCACTGAAAGTCAACCCAGCTTTAGCAGGCTTTTTGGTTTTGACACCAAATATCAGTACTATAGAAATTCCAAAATAAATGACTGCGGAAATAAGAAAAAAAGTGAATATCTTGGTTAGCATTTTTTTATCAGACTTTGCTTATAACAAGTAATTATATGGTTCTGAATATCATCACATTTCTGATGTTTTACGGCAAGAATGCGAAACGTGTTGCATCTGAGGTACATTGAGAATACGCAAACTTAGGTCTTATTTTTGAATATCACCTTTTTTAGACGATATCACAACAATTTTGAGTCTTCCAAAATCTGTTGTACGTTGGAGAAATCTGTATTCTGATGTACAGGCTATCCGTCTAATCCTCATAGCCTGGCGGCGCTACGAAACCACCAACCAGCTCAGACAAACCCCGGGCGAAGGCGATGGTTGTCCGATCCTCGAATCTGGCACCAATAATCTGGATACCGACCGGAAGGCCTGATTCGCTCAGTCCAACCGGTGCTACAGTGGCCGGCAAACCCGAAACAGTGGCCATCGCAGTCCAGGCAAGGTTGTCTAAATAGGGCCTTTTCTTCCTGTTGACCGCCAATCGGCGATAGATTAACGGTTCTTTATGGTCATGAGGAAAGGCAACAGTAAGTGATACGGGTGCAAGTAGAACATCGTAGTGTTCAAAGAATGCAGCCCACTTTGCTTGCTGTTTTTTCTGCTTCGCGACAAGGCTTTCATTTAGCGGTAATTCCTCAGCCATCATCTGATCGCGGATATTCTCACGCAAATGAAGGCTCTCCCACAGATGGAAATCAGGACGGGCTTTATCGTCTATTTCAAGACCAGCGCCGCGCAGTTTCACCACTGTTTTCTGGAGTATCTTTAAAACTTCTGCATCAATTTCTGCTGCAGGAGATGAATCTGTGAACCACACCGCAACGCGATAATCACTGAATTTCTGCCTCCGCTGAGGTAAGAGTTTAGGCCTTTCGCCACTTTTATCTGTACTTCCTGGCGTAGTCAGAACATCCAGGGCCAGTTCCAAATCATCGGCACTTCGGGCCAGAGGTCCAACTACGAAAAGCGGAATCATCGGCATCTGGTGTGGGCGAACCTGGCCAGGCATTGGAGGCACATGCCCATATCTCGGAATAATTCCAAAGGTGGTCTTGTGTCCGAAAACCCCGGTATAGTGAGCCGGGAAGCGAACCGAGCCGCCTAAATCACTACCCAACTCAAGGGGTGTGAACCCCGCAGCAAGGGCCGCTGCTGACCCGCCTGATGAACCGCCGGGAGTTCTGGACAAATCCCAGGGATTATTAGTCGTACCATAGACTTTGTTGTAGCTTTGAAAATCAAAACCATGAAAAGGAACGTTCGTTTTGCCAAAGATTATTGCACCAGCGTCGATAAGCCGTTGTACAGCTATTGCATTACGCTCCGGGATGTAGCTTTTGAGCTTGGGGTCGCCTGACGTTGCCGGCATGCCAACCACTTCAAATACATCCTTTACAGTCATTGGCAGACCGTGAAGAGGCCCCCAGTCTTGACCTTGTGCGAGAGCTTTATTTGCTTCCGCTGCTCGTAACCGGGCTGCATCCATATCCAGGGCCACGACTGCATTTATCTCACCATTATAACGCTGTATGTGGTCGAGGTAGAGGTTGAGAAGATTGAGGGAGGTGATCTCACCTCGACGAATCAGGCCTGTCAACTCAGTAGCGGTCTTAAAGAGGAGGGGGTCGATCTTTGGTGCAGATTTGGAATCGTGTTTCTCGCAGCAAATGAGAGCACTAATGAGAACCATAAGGACGCTTAGCTGAATAATCTTCTTGCAAAGTGCCATGATCTGTCCTCCTGACTCTATGATTGAATTCTGCCCACATACCCATATATCATCCAATTACTGATTGAGATAATCTGTAAAATTACCAAAATTCATATATGTAAGTGGTATCACAGCAGTGGTAAAACTTTCAATTATGCTAAAAGCGAGATTTGAAATATAGTCGTTGTCCGGTTGGATGATAAGTTCTAAACAAATTATGTCAGATTAAATTTAGCCTACTGCAAATCAACTATTCAACTAATCAACTTAATTAACCCAATTCCTTTTTTAGCTGCAGTGACCTTTTAAAGTAATGGGCCAGCTTTTTCTGGACGGCACCATAAACCGTTCCATCCGGATAATTGCCGTTTTTATCCGCCTTGCCTGCCGGCCTGCCGGTCAGGATTTCAATACCTTCTGCCACCGTTGAAACCTGGTAGACATGGAATTTGAGCTTTTTAACGGCATCGATGACTTCTTTCCTAAGCATGAGGTTTTTAACGTTGGCCTGGGGTATTATCACGCCCTGCTTTCCGGTGAGGTCGTTGATTTTGCAAACTTCGAAAAACCCTTCGATTTTGTGATTAACCCCTCCGATGGCCTGGATTTGGCCCTTCTGGTTAACCGAACCGGTAACGGCTATTTCCTGTTTGATGGGCATACCCGACAGACTGGAAATAATGGCATATAATTCCGTGGACGAGGCGCTGTCGCCGTCGATGCCGCCGTAGCTTTGCTCAAAGGTAATGCTGATCGACAGGTTCAGCGGAAAATTCTGGGCAAATGTCCGGCCCATATACCCTGAAAGGATCAACACCCCCTTATCATGGGTGCTGCCGCTTAATTTAGATTCCCGTTCGATATTAATCACACCGTTCTTACCCATAAAGGTTTCGGCGGTTATGCGCACCGGGCGCCCGAAGGAAAAATCGCCGATCTGATAGACGGCCAGGGCGTTGACCTGGCCAACGACCTCACCGTCCACATCGATCATGATGGTGTTGTCCAGATAGGATTCGTGGGTTTTTTCCTCGTAAATGTTGTAGCGGAAGCGATGTTTGCTAAAGGCCTGGACCACATATTTATCGGAAATGAGCCGAGCCTTGTTTTTACGGGCCCAGTAATCGGATTCTTTTAAGACGCCAACTAATGGACCGAAGCGAATCGACAGTTTGTTTTTATCGGATACGTATTTTTCGCCGTATTCCACAATCGTCGCCACTCCCCTGGGTGTGAACGGTAAAAGGTTCTCTTCATTACACACCCGGGCAATAAAGCGGGCATACTGCTGAACCGTGTTGGCATTTCTTTCCACTTCGTAGTCAAAATCCGCCCGGACTTTGAATATCTCGTTGAATCGGTGGTCGTAATTTTGAAGCACTTCAAAATCATCATAGCTGCCCAGCAGCACGACTTTGACTTCTATCGGGATCGGCGCCGGCCGCAGGGAAACCGTGCCGAAACCGGTTTCCTCGGCAATATCTTCGATGTCAAGATATTTGGCCTGTAAGGCGCGTTTGAGCGCCTCCCAGACGTAAGGGTTCATCATTAAAGATTCCATGTCCATTATCAGGAAGCCGCCGTTGGCATTTAACAGGGAGCCGGCCTTGACCATGGTAAAGTCGGTGGTGACGGTCCCCATGTAGGCCCGCTTTTCGATCCGTCCCATAACATTGTGGTAGGTGGGGTTGGTTTCAAAGATGACCGGAGCACCTTTGGCCGGTTCGCGATCCGTTAAAGCGTTCACCTGGTAGCGCTGCAGATTCGAATTCGGCGGCAGCCTGAAGATACCGTTCTCTTTTGAATCGCTTTCCTCGGAGGGCATGAAATACTGGACGTTTTCGACGATGTCCTGCTCAATTTCATCCAGATGCTTTAATATGCTGGGGCTGTCTTTAAATTCGGATCTGATTTTTTCCAGCCGACTTTCAACCACCGCCAAGGTGACTTCGTCCATCAGTTTTTCAACGTCCATGTGCAGGGCCTGGTTCAATTTATCAATTTCCACCGAAGCCAGCTCGATTTGCTCCTGGATCCGACGGATGTTATCCTCGATGACGGCCTTTTTATCATTGGGAAGTTTGTTGTAGTCCTCCGGTGTCAGGGGGGTCCCTTCAATGACGGGAACCGTCTCAATCCCTTGTTCGGATTTTAGGATTTGTAGGTTGTTCCTGGCGGCAGACTTGTCAATTTTTTGAAAGAGCCGGTTTTGTTTATCCGAAAATCTGGATTTTATGCCTGACAGGCGCTTGAGATATCCTTCGCCTTCAAACGCTTTGGGTAGATCCTTCTTCAAGTCCTCTACGAATTTATTCATTTTCTTGCTGAACGGCGCTGCCTTACCGGAAGGAACCGCAATGGCTTTGGGGCGGAAATGGTCCTTGAAATTGTTTACCAGACACCAATCATCCGGCCTAGGAAGGGTTTTAGCGTGTTTGGAAACAAGTTCTCTGACAATGGTCGATTTGCCGGTGCCTTCAACCCCGGTAACGAAGATATTATAACCGGGGCTTTTCATGTTCAGTCCGAATTCAATTGCCTGAACCGCCCGCTTTTGCCCGATGACTTCATCTAGAGGTCTGATTTCCGTAGTATTCTTGAACTTAAAAATTTTAGGATCACAAACACATCGAAGATCTGTAGCCTTCAACTCATTCTTTTTTGCCATATTGAAGCTCCTTGGTTGGCTATGCCGCAAATTTGAAATCCGAAATCCGAAACTCGAAACAATATCGAAAAACGAATGATCAAAAATCTAAACGTAAAAAGCTTAAAATCATGCTCCAAGTCAGTATGGAAATTATCTCATATATGTATAGGAAGCTCAATGGCTGCGTTTCGGGTCTCCTAAATTTTACTATCATGGTTTAGAAAACTTGAACATTGGAATTTGGAATTTGTTTCGTATTTCGGTTTTCGTGCTTCGAATTTGTAAATTATCACGAATTGATATTTGCCTAATTACCCTTTAGGTATTTCTTAAACCATTTGGCAGTGTGCGATTTTTTAGTTGCTTTTAGAAGTTCTTGCGGTGAGCCCGAGGTTACCACCCGGCCGCCGTCTTCGCCGCCTTCGGGTCCCAGATCGATAACATAATCTGCTTCGCGGATGATTTCCATATTGTGCTCGAT
>JBATKU010000542.1:0-4021 GCA_049669725.1 Desulfobacterales bacterium | reverse complement strand
GTTGTTTTCTGTTGGTAATGCCCTGGATAAAATTGGATAATCCGCTGTCTCGAAAGCTGCCTTTCGGCATTTTAACAACTGATTTGCTTGCGCTTTTTTCATAGCTGGGTGTATTTCTCCAGATATAACTACCCTCGGCAATTTGCAGATAATCCCGGATCGCCTTTTCGGAAATATCCAAGGACCTTCCGACCTGTGAACGATTTATTATCGTTCCGCTAAGCGCAGAAAGCATTGAAATAAAACGCTGATATTTTACAAGATCCAGCCTCGGGAAAAGTGTTCTGACATCTCTTTGAACATAGGTTTGCAAATAGTTTTCCATCCAGATATCGTAGAAACGATCGTCGTTTTCCAATACAGATTCAGGGTATCCCCCTTTTAAGAAGGCCTGCATTAATTGGTCATGAGATATCTCGGGCTCAAGACTTTTTAGAAACTCGATGGTGTTTTGATTTAACTCCTTGTTAAAGATTTTATAAAAATCGGGCAACTCTAACTCATATGTTTCATAGGCCTTAAATGTCCCCAGTTCGACAAGTCCCACCCGGCCCGCCAGGCTTTCCGAGACATTTTTTATCAAATCGAGAGAACTGGAACCGGTTAGCAAAAACCGATTTTTATGTTTCCGGTCACGATCAACAACGCTGCGCAACTCCTGAAACAGGGCAGGATATCTTTGTGCCTCATCAATTGTTATTGAATGAGAGTGTTCTCTTATAAAGAATTCAAAATCACGTGTAACAAAATCAAAATCCCTGCCGCGCTCAAGATCAAAGTATTGCCAGTCCGGCCTTAGCATTCTAGCCAGGGTGGTTTTCCCACACTGTCGAGCACCAAGAACGATGACAACCGGGAAATAGCCCAGCAGATTATTGATTTTAGTTTCTAAATGGCGTCTTTTATCAGTCATATTCGTTTAATACAAACGAAATTTACTGATGTCAAGGATTTTTTTGAGACTGGACTATCGGTGGGAGAGGATACCCAGTTTGTCGACACGTATAGAATTGAATCGACTCAGCCTGAAAACTCATCCCAACAAATATCATAACTAGTACTTCTTCCACCACCTGGATTGGGGCGAAGGACGCCCTTTTGAACAAGGTCAGCCAGTTCTCTTTGAGCTGTTGCTCTGCTATTGTTTAATACAGCCGAGGCCATCGAGGGTTTAAGCTGCAACGCGCCCTATATTGGCCAACCGGGGGCCGGGCGGATAAAGGCCTACAATGCAGTCGATGCAGTCGGCCCCTGTGCCGGCGATCTTGACAACAACGGCACTGTAGACAGCCCGGGCATTTTGCCAGAAAAATAAGCTTTTCCATGTGTTTTTAATACGTTGCATTCCGCTTGGGATCTGATATAATCAATTTAATTTGCCTATCGACGCTAAAACTCCCTGGGGGGAATAATATTAAACCGTATTTTTTCCGCCCCTGGCGGCCGAACACCTGATAGGTGCGCCGGGGCAATTGGATATTTGTTTGGAGTAACTGGACGCCAAAACTATTATAAACAATTTCAGAAGCTTGCTTGCACCGCTGCGTGTAATCGAGGCGGCGGAGCTGTCAGGAGGGCTCTGGCGTCTTGCGAAATAGTGGATGGTTCAGATACTGCCCAGATAATGCAACCGGTGTCCAGCAGCAGCTTCATGACCGCAACATCTCCCAGCTGTCTTCAGGGATCAGGGGCTCAGTCAGATCGCCTTTTACTTGAACGGTTCCCTCTCCGCAGCCAAGTTGTGTGCGGTTTGGGGTCTTCTTGGAACCGTGGGGAACCAGCAAAGCAATCGGGATGTTGCGTTTGCATATTTCAATCACTTCACCCTGCTCCACGAAGTTGATGAATTTGCTGAGATTATTTTTTAGGCCGCCGATGTTAGCTGTTTTTTAATGGCTAAAATATAGGCTAAAGAGTTGGGCATGTAAAGTGACAAAAATAGAAATGAAGAAGCCGCCGTCTCTTTTCGGATGGATAAATCGAAGAAAGCTATCAAAGCAGCCGAGATAATGAGTTTTTGAGGAACGAAACCCGGACTAAACACCAATCAAGATTTGATCCTTTTCACTTCAAAAGCATGGAGAGGCATAACCATCACATGGTCTGCGATGGGATAACTCTCCTCCACCGGGGCGATCACCACTGTCTGGTCCGGCGCGATCGTCTCAATAGAATTCCAGAAGCTCTTTGAAACTTTCGGGTTGGTTGCCGACTTGATTTCTATTGCAATTTTTTTCATTCCTTTTGTTAGGATTAAATCGATTTCCGCACCGTTTGAGGTTCGATAATATGAGGCCTGCCAGCGTGGAAGCTGTGTGATGATATTTTCTATAATAAATCCTTCATATGATGCTCCATATACCGGGTGTGCGAAAAGATCTTCCATGGTTTCAATGTTCAGCAACGCATGTAATATCCCTGAGTCTCTGATATAGACCTTCGGGGATTTGACCAGGCGTTTTTTGATATTTTTTGTATATGGAGGCAATGCCCTCACCACAAATGTCTGTTCCAGAAGATCTATATATTTTCTAATCGTATGTGAGCTGACCCCCATTGAACCGGCTAATTTAGAAGCGTTGAGAACCTGGCCATGTGAATGTGCCAACATTGTCCAGAATCTTCCCAAGGTGTTTGCCGGTATCCGAAAGCCCAGTTGCGGGATATCACGTTCTAAAAATGTTCTTATGTAGTCTTCACGCCATTGAACACTGGTTTCATTCTCTTTTGCCAGCAGGCTCCTCGGGTATCCGCCCTCCAGCCAGTGCGTTGCCTGATCCGTGAATGAGGCTTCCCGCTGGGTAAATGGGGTGATTTCAATATATGAAATCCGACCGGCCAGGGATTCGGAACTTTGTCTGATTAAATCTCTGGATGCGGATCCGAGAATCAAAAACTGACCGTTTCTTTTGTTGCGATCAATAACACCTCTCAGGATAGGAAAAATATCCGGCGTACGCTGGATTTCATCCAGACAAATCATATGATCGCTGAATTGAGAAAAAAAAGCTTCAGGGTCAGTGAGTTTATTAAGATCTGCAGGACGTTCCAAATCGAGGTGGATTGCCTTTGGGATTTGCTCAATCACTATGCCGGCAATTGTCGATTTGCCCACTTGCCGAGCCCCCAGCAAGGCAACTGCAGGGTAATTTTTTAGCCGGGTTTTGACGGTGTCTGTTATCTCTCTTTCGATTAATTCATGCATATTTGTACATTAAATTCAAATTTACATACTGTCAAGGCCAATTATCTCATCATGGCGATTACAGTCTGAAATCCCGTTTCAACAAAGCAAAGAGAGATTTGAAAAAATATAGCGGCAATAACGATCCCAACAAACATCATGCATCCTGAGTAAATAGAAGTTTACCAATCAATGACACCTGCGCAAAAGCTGGACGTTTCTTTGAAGCTATACCAGTCGGCCAAGGCTCTCAAAGCAGCTGGATTGAAACAGCAGCACCCGGACTGGAGCGCAGAAGAAATCAAGAAAAAGTCAACGAGATTTTCCTGTAAGCCCGAACCTAATTTACATCGTATCTTTATCAGCCGGTTTAACAAATTCGGTGTCCGATTGAATACGTTATTTTGAGAAAATTGGAGTATTATCAGGAAGGAAAATCCGATAAGCACTTGAGAGAGATTGCTGGAATCCTGTCTGCTTCCTCCGATCAAATCGATTTTAGAGTTTTAGATACAAAAATTAACAATTCAAGCTTTGATCCTATTCACAGTGCGGAGGATTTCACCGGGACGAACCTATCGAATAAGCCAGGAAACCTATTTTGCTAAATAAAGTTATAATCTGATGTCCCGAACTTCCATAGCTTATATGACTATCAAACCCGCCCTGTTGCAATCTACCAGGCAGAATAGATGATCCGCGCAAAGGTCTCAATTCAAGGTTTGATACCCCTTTCTCCAAGGTTTTCATGGGAGTTGACAATTTTAAATTATCTTTGTAAATTGAAAGTATGACTAACAAATTACAAAGGTATATAGAGCGGCGCATCGAGGTCAA
>JBATKU010000541.1:0-4370 GCA_049669725.1 Desulfobacterales bacterium | reverse complement strand
GTTGCTCTCTTTCAAAGCAAATGCATCTTCCGGCGTTGACACCAGAATCGACTTTTGGATACCCAGGGAAAATAACAATGGGGAGCAGGTAAAGGCCCTGAAGACATCGATAATCACGGCCACCCCGCGGGCGGATCTTGCACCTTCTAATAGACTGGATCGACTGATATCCATGGCATTCCTTTGTTAAGCATTGGCTTTCTGGCGCATCAATCGAAAAATTATAGATTGACAAAAAAAGTGGATATCGATACAGGTTTAGCACACATGAGCGGATAATGCACATGTGTGCGTCGAGATATATCTCATTTGTAAAAATAAAACAATACCCTCTTTGCTTTTTTTGGTGTGTTAGCGGTATAAAACCCGAAATGGACATGGCAATAGCTCAGGCTGACAAAACAAAACTGCAAGACCGGGGAAGCTATGATGTCATCATCATCGGCGCCGGCATCGTCGGCTCGATGCTTGCCAGGGAATTATCCAGGTATAAAGGCCGATTTGCACTCCTTGAAAAGGAAGCATTTACCGGTTTTGGCGTCTCAAAAGCTAACCCCTGCATGCTGCATTCACCACTCATGTTTCCTTCCGGCCCTCTAAGAATCAAGCTTGCACACAATGCCGCTGCTCGGTATAAAAAACTGGCCCATGATTTAGATGTGACCTATCGAGAAGTCGATGAAATATTTCTGGCATTCGAACCGCACCAGTTGACAAAATTGGAAATGGCGAAAGCATGGGCCGAGAAAAATAACGTTTCCGCCGGACATGAAATTATCGGTCCCCAAAAAATTCGCGACATTGAACCCCACGTCAGCAAAAAGGCCATCGGTGCCCTATACGGCAAAGGAGTGGGGGGCATCTATGCCACCGAGTGGACCTTCGCATTGACAGAAAACGCCATCCAAAACGGCCTGGATCTTTATTTAAATTCGCAGGTAAAAGGTGTCAGGCGGGAAAAAGATTCTCATTTTGCGATTGAAACCTCGACGGGCCGGTTTCAAGCACGCTATATCATCAATGCGGCCGGGTTGTTTGCCGATGAAATCGCCTCAATGGTCGGCGATACGGATGTCCGCCTCACCTTGACCAAAGGAACCATGGTAATTTTAGATAAAACGACCTCCCATTTAGTAAAAAACATGGTTTATGGGACCTATGGTCTCGATCACAGCCAGCTCATTACACCGACCGCCCATGGAAATCTATTGATCGGTCTCGGATATTTCGACACCCCCCGGCACAAAAACGACACGACGGTTACGCGCGAAAAGCTTGCTGAAGTAATTCACATGGGACAACAACTGGTCCCGGCCGTATCAGAAAACAGCGTCATTACGGCGTTTGCCGGAATTCGATCGGAAAACAATAAAGCGCGGGGAGGTGATTTTTTTGTTGATCATTCTAACCGCGCACCCGGTGTCGTCCATGCCGTAATTGGCTCACCAGGGTTAACGGCCGCACCGGCCCTGGCCGAGTACATCATCACGTTACTTTCGGATTGCGGCTTGAAGTTGGAAGAAAAAAACGACTTTAAATCGAATCGGATTGGATGGCGGCGTTTTGAAACCGCATCGCTTCTTGAGAAAAGGAAATTAATTACCGCCAATCCAAAATATGGACACATTGTATGCCGCTGTGAACAGGTGGCGGAAGCGGAAATTCTGGAAGCCATTTCCCGGGGAGCCGATACCATGGATGCCGTCAAACACATCACCCGGGCCGGTATGGGGCGCTGTCAGGGGGGATTTTGCGGCTTTCCCGTTTTAAACTATCTGGCCGATGCTTTGGGCCTGACAGCCCCAGAGATTACGAAAAAAGGAATCGGCTCGCAAATCGTCAAAGAAGGAGAAAGTGCCTATGTCAACCCTACCGCAAACGATGAAAGCAGCTATTTTAAAGGGACGCAATAATCTGGAAGTCAAAGAGATCCCCACCCCTGTACCGGGACCCATGGAGGTCCTGCTAAAGGTCGAATCCTGCGCCTGCTGCAGCACCGACGTCGCTTTAATGGATGAACCCCTGCCCGGCCAGCCACCCTATGGAAGTTTTGTTCCCGGACACGAGTATGCCGGTGTGGTAGCCGCTCTGGGATCAGATGTCGATGAATTTAAGGTCGGCGATCGGGTGGCGGTGGAGGCCCATCTGGGATGTTTGCGATGCAAGAACTGCCGGGTTGGAAACTATACGGCCTGCCTCAATTATGGCACATCCAAACACCGCGCCAACGGAATGACCGCCAACGGGGGGTTTGCCCAATACGTCATCAACAATATTAATACGGTCCATGCCATCCCGGATCACATCGATTTTGATGAAGCCTCTCTGGTCACCAATTTAGGATGCGTACTCTACGGGTTTGAAACCATCGGCGGCTATGTAGCCGGCAACCAGGTCGTCGTTATCGGTCCGGGTCCACTGGGTTTGATCTCGGCCCAGGTGGCAAAGGCCCTGGGTGCCGAAAGAGTTTATTTAATCGGTACGAGGGCCTCGCGCCTTAACAAGGGCGGCGAAACGGGAGCAGATCGCCTGATCAACATTCACGAAGAAAACGCGGTGGATATCATCCTAAAAGAATCAAACGGCGTGGGGGCCGACCTGGTAATCGAGTCCTCCGGCGCGAAAGAGGCGCCCATGATGGCCATTAAAATGCTGAAGCCTATGGGGAAAATGCTCATGCTGGGCATGCCCCACGAACCGGTTTTAGTTGATTTTAAGGATCTTCTGCTGAATAATAAGTCCATTCATACCGTGCGTGGGGAGGGGTGGGCCAATGTCTCCAGAGCGGTATCACTGCTGAGCACCGGAAAAATAACCCTGAAACCGTATGTGACCCATAGCTTCCCGTTGGATGAGATCACCACGGCCTTTGAAACCTTTGTCAAAAGAATCGACGGTGCGGTCAAGGTCATTGTGAAACCCAACAACTAAACAGTTATCTAGCCTTCTATCTTATTAACACCGAACTCAAGGAAACCATCATGGATAAAACAGTTTTGTTAATAGCAACCCATGATACCAAAGAACAAGAAGCGCTTTACTTGAAAACAAGTATTGAATCCAACGGTGTCAAAACCTTGGTCATGGATACGGGTATTTTGACCTCCCCCCAGGGAAAGCCGGATATTTCCCAGGATGAGGTCGCCGAACGTGGTGGAATGTCCTTAAAAGATGCTGTTGCTACCGGTGATAAACGTGAATGTACCGAGGTTATGTGCCGGGGTGCCGCCCATATTGCCAAGGAACTGTATGATCATGGACATATCCAGGGCATCATCGGTATCGGCGGCGCCCAGGGAACGGAGATTGCCAGTGCGGCTATGCGAGCCCTACCCACGGGTGTTCCGCGATTGATGGCATCCACCGTGGCCAACGGACCCCATCAGTTCGGTTTCTATGTGGGGACTAAGGATTTAACCATCATGCACACGGTTTCCGACCTGCAGGGAATAAACTTTTTAACCCGCCAAATTTTACAAAATGCCGCCGGCGCAATTTGCGGGATGGTTAGAAATTTCGAGGGACACCTTTTAAAACCAGAGGGTATACCGCTGGCCATGTCCATGCTGGGAACCACAACGCCCGGCGCTTTGCGTGCTAAAAAGACCCTGGAAGAAAATGGCTATGAAGTCGTCGCCTTTCACCAAAATGGCACCGGCGGTATTGCCATGGAAGACATGATCGCCGAAGGTGCGTTTCAGGGAGTGCTGGATCTGAATCTGCATGAAATTGGGGATCGGTATTTGGGCGGACTTCATGGTGCTGTTCGCGCGGATCGATTGACCGCCGCCGGTGCGATGGGGCTGCCGCAGGTGATCGCTCCCGGCAGCGCAAATTATACGGTACAGGGATCTCCTGACAGTCTCTCGGAGGATATGCAGCGGCGCAAGCATTTTAATTACAATCCGCATTTAACTCTGGTAAGACTTCTGCCGGAGGAACTGGTCGCGGTGGCCCAGGAAATCGCTCAAAAGCTTAATCGGGCCCGCGGCCCGGTCAAGGTCTTCATTCCGCTCAGAGGATTTTCTTTTCCCGACCGCGAGGGTTTGCCTCACTGGGAACCCGAGGGCAATCAGGTGTTCATCGACACCCTCAGAGAGCATTTGAGCAGTAAAATCCCTTTTATCGAGCTGGATGCCCACATTAACGATCCGGACTTTATCGATCCGCTGATCGAAGAATTTATGTCGTTGATGGAAAAACACGCATCCGAGATCTAACCCTAAAAATTAAAAATGACTTATCATGTTGAATTAGACCGTGGGAAGTGCATCGGCTGTATGGCCTGCACCCGTTGTGAGAATTTTAAGTGCGGCGAGGATTTTAAGGTGTATGCCGTCCGAACGGAAGTATCTGATGCGGGCTGCAAT
>JBATKU010000540.1:0-13572 GCA_049669725.1 Desulfobacterales bacterium | reverse complement strand
GTAAACCAGAAATGCAACGGGTGTTTGTCCTGTGTGGAAAATTGTCCTGCCTCGGCTTTAAGTTACAACGATCAGGACGATCGACGAACGCTTCAGCACAATATGACCAAATGTGCCCGCTGCGGCCAATGCTGGCGGGTTTGTCCGCAGGAGGCCATCGAGTTTCAGCACCTTTTGGTCGGGCAGTGGGATGATGTGGTCACGATGGATCTGATTCGGTGCCGGGTATGCGGCGAACCGCTATATTCGCCGGCCTATCAGCAGAAAGTGTTCGGCACGGTGAATACTAATAGTGAGCCACTTTGCGTTTTGCACCGTCAACGGCAGGCCGCATTGAATGTAAGGCCCGGAAAGACCTTGGCGCAATTGGGGGATAAATGATTGTTGGAGATTTAAAACCGCTGGATGAAATTGTTTCAGCGATTAAAGAATATAAACAGATACTGGTCCTTGGCTGCGGAAGCTGCGTCACCGTATGTCTATCAGGCGGCGAAAAAGAAGCTGAGCAGCTGTGTCACGAACTTTCCAGGATAAAGCATTTTGACGGTCCGCCACCCAAATTAGAGGTGGGCTGCATCCTCAGGCAGTGTGAGGAAGACCTGGTGAATGAATACCAGACCATACCGACCGGAACGGACGCCATCCTGTCCCTGGCCTGCGGAGCCGGCGTGCAAACCGTGGCGGATGCCTATGATCCGCTGCCTGTGATTCCGGCACTCAATACAAGCTTTCTGGGGGCTTCCGCTAAACCCGGAAACTGGGCGGAAATGTGCCGGGGATGTGGCGATTGTGTGCTGACCTTTACCGGTGGTATTTGCCCGGTGGCCCGTTGTGCCAAGGGTCTTTTTAACGGTCCCTGCGGTGGGTCCCAGAACGGCAGCTGCGAAGTCGGTCTGGATACACCCTGCGCCTGGGCGATGATTTTCTACCGACTCAAAAGGCAGAATAAATTGCATCTATTAGAAGAGATAAGGGCTCCTAAAGACTGGCGGCCCGGTGGAGCAGGAGGCCCGCGCAAGCGGATAAGGCTCGGCCTGGGGGATGGATCAAAATAGGTTCAGAGGGGTTCTGGGTTCAAGGTCAGCGAAACAGCCAACCGCAGAATATCGAAAATTGGACCGCAGATTGCCGAAGGATGAAATCGCTGCCTATGGCATCTGAACTATTCATCTTGTAACCTCAAACCCGAAGACAGAACGTTCAAATCTGATTCACCAACCCTGAACGGTGAACGCTGAACCTTTGAACGCAGAGAATCATGGAAATAAACGAAATAGAAATACTTTCAGTAGGTGTTGATGTCGGCAGTTCAACCAGCCACCTGGTCTTTTCAAATTTGCTTTTGAAAAGAGATCAGCGGTCGGTTACGCGACGTTTCAACATCCAGGAAAGAAGCATCATTTATGAAGGCAGAATTATCCATACGCCTCTGATTGATGATAATACAATTGATATAAATAAGTTAACTGATTTTTTTAAAGAAGAATATGAACGTGCTGGTATTGATCCGGCCGATATCCAAACCGGTGCGGTCATTGTTACGGGGGAGTCCGCCCGCAAACAAAATGCCAGGCAAATCGCCGAAGCGTTGTCCAATGATGCCGGCAAATTTGTAGCGGCGACGGCCGGACCCAATTTCGAGAGCTTAATCGCGGCTATGGGTTCAGGGGCGGCAGCGCGCTCTAAGGATGATAGCAAAACCATATTATCCTGTGATATCGGCGGCGGAACCTCCAACATGGCTATTTCCAGAAATGGGGAGATTTTATCGACCAGTTGTGTATCTATCGGGGGTCGGTTGCTGGGAGTTGATCCTGAAGGAAAAATCTGGCGGATCGACGAGCCGGCAGCCAAGGTGATGGATAACCTTGGGTTAAAGCATAAAATTGGGGATCTCATTTCTAATGCTGATATTGAAAAAATCGCCGTAAAATTTGCTGAAATATTATTTGAGGTCATTACGGGTCCCGCCGCATCATCTTTAGCCCGGCAGCTCATGCAAACCGCTGACCTTAATTTTCCAAACCGCATCGATGAATATTCATTTTCGGGGGGTGTCGCCGAGTTGATGTATGGGGGGCTGAATAATTTTAACGATATCGGGCATATTTTGGCTGATAAAATAAAATTGTCGGCATCTGAACTGTCAGCACCCGTCATAGAGCTGCCGAATAAAATCAGAGCAACCGTCATCGGTGCCGGCGCCTATTCATTATCAATTTCCGGTTGTTCGGGTTTCAGGGATGACAAGCTATCTTTTCCGATAAGGAATGTTCCCGTCATACGGGTGGATGTCGATCAATCCAAATTAAGCACTGAACATGTAATATCGCAAATCAATGCCGCTTTCAGAAGATTTGATCTTATGGAAGGTGAGGAGGTTATCGCACTATACTTCAAGGATCCGGTTAGGGTTTCTTATCCCCAGTTGGAATTGTTTGCCAAATCCATTGAAGCAGCTCTTGTCACCACCATTGAGAAAAAACTGCCGGTTATTTTGATCTTTGAAACGGATATTGCTTGCAGTGTTGGAAATGTCATTAGCCGCGAAACCCAGGTGAAAACCAACCTGCTGTCACTTGACGAGTTGAAGTTAAAAGAAGGCGATTGGATCGATATCGGTGAACCCCTGGTGGGCGGTCAGGTATTTCCGGTGACCGTTAAATCCTTGGTTTTTCATGGGTAGAGGGCAGATGTCAGAACTCTTCGTGTAAGGTTGGGGGGAGATACCTTAGCCTTTGCGTTTTATTATCTTCCAATTTCATGTTGTAAACAACGAGACCATTATAGCCACCGCGGGTCATATATATTTTCACTTCAGCATTATCGCCCGAAACTGTCATTTTGGGTTTTCCCAACGCGATAGAAGGGTTTCCAGCAAGCCTCTCAGGAAGAATTTTAACATACTCTTCTTTGGAAAGGATCTTTCGCTCTCTGCCAGTCATCAGTGAGGCTTTTGGATGGATGAGACTTTCAATTTTCTTAGCATCCAGGGTATTGACGCCATCCTGAAAATCTAACAAGATGCTTTTCAGTGCTCGCTCCTGAGGGGATTTCGGCTCATAATTGGTTAAGGGTTCATATTGCCCGCAAGATAGCATGGCCGCTATAATTATAGCGAAAACAAGATGTTTGAGCATGTTCATTGTCCTGGCTGGGTCTGACTATAATTCATATCAAAAATAGGAGTTTGGTTCAAGGTTCCGTCTTCGTCACGCAAAAAGTGTCACTGCGCCGGGACAAGTCGCCGCAGCCGGCAGAGGCCCCGTTCAATTATTATGTTTTTCTTTCGACGGTGGTATGTCAGCCTTGCTATCGGCAGTGCTGTTTCCTGCCTTTGATTTTGTTTTTTTAATGCTGACCAGATGTTTGAGCCTGGTTTCCGGTTGATGATAGCGGCGATAGTAATGGGTAGGCGTTGTTAAAGAAAAAAACGTTTTAAAAACCGGGAAACGAATCAGATGCCAGAATATCCAGTAAGATAAAAAGACAGCGGATAAAAAATAAAATTAGACGGCATATCCAGGCTGAATATGGCCTTGACACTATATCCTTTGAGGACCATTACCCGGTAAGTGTTGCCGGTCCCGCTCATCACATAAAAAACAGCTTCTTTATAAATTAAGTCATCCAATCTAGCGCCTACCTAAAAGTTGTTCTTGAATACGTCGGCTGATGGCTTTGGCTGCTTTGTGGGTTTCTCCGGTAAGTATCTGCATCTTTTTGTCATCGAGACTGGCCTTGAAGCCGACAGCCCAAATGGCTGATTGCAATTGTCCCAATCCCATCAACGGTGATGCCACCGCTCTGACACCCAGAATATATTCTTCGTCATCAACGGCAAATCCGTTTTCCCTAACCTGTCTTAACTCCTTAAAATACAAGTCCAAATCTACTATGGTATTGTCCGTAAACCGGGGCAGTCCCTTTGATTTAACCATTTTCGCCGCCTGCTCCTCCGGCATGGCTGCCAGAAATACTTTGCCGACGGCTCCAGCGAACAGCGGTATGCTTGAACCCACCGGGGCTGTAATATTGAGATCCTGCCTGGATTCAATGATGTCCAGGATGGTTACCTGGTCCCAGTTCAAGATACCCAGAAAGACAGATGTCCGGGTCTTTTCCATCAGTTCTTCCGTGACCGGTCTGGCCGAGGTTTGCAGATCGATCTGGGAATAGGCCGAGCGGCCGATTTCAAGGAGGGCAAAGCCCAGTTTGTATTTTTTGGTTAGAGGGTCCCTCATGGCAGCCCCCAGTTCTTCCAGGGCTGAAGTCATGCCATGGACCGTGCTCTTGGCCATTTTGAGCTTTTTAGCCAGATCGCTGACCCCCATCCCGTCTTTGGATGACGAAATGGCACTAAGAATTGCAAAGGCCTTTTTTACCGAAGGTGCGCCATACTTTTTCATAATGATCGTTCACCATAGCAAATAATTCGAGCCCAGAGGACCCGGTCACAGATAATAGGCTGTGGCGCAGAAAAATGCCGTGGAAAGATGGAATACTGGGTTTGGCGGAATGAGATCTTTTTTTATATCGATGGAGCTGATCAGAAAACAAAATTAGACCATATTCCGCTTTTTACCCCCAATGTTCCAGCATTCCACTCTTCCAATATTCCATGGGCTATGTGACTGTAAACACCACCGCTTTGGGGTGAAGTCAACGCCTGACCCTCTGGGCCAGGATTCTTTAATGGAGGATATAATTCAAGCCTTTGTTTGTCAACACAATTTGTTCATCCAGATGAACTAAAATTGAGATTTTAAAAGTTTATGTGGATTATATCTTTATGATTAATATCTGTAATTGATATTTTAATCCCAATTTTTTCCCAAAAAATGACTAAAAGCGACATTTTCACTTGATCAATAGGTTTTGCCGTGGTATGCAATCGATTGGATTATGGAGTTCATAATAATGAACCATTTTGAAGACAGAAGACATAAAGGAGGCGACCATGGCAACGAAGAAAAAAGGCCAGTCAACATCCGAAAGCCTGCTCAAGAAGAGGACCTATGGTAAGTTTAGATGCCATAATCCCAGCTGCATGGAAAGAATTCAGCCGGGAAAGGGTGAAAAGACCGCCAAATGCCCGACCTGCGGCATGGAATACCGGGTTCACTGGGTTAATCCCACATTGCCCCGTATTCGGGGTCCGGTCTGGGATGTAAACCGCAAACTGGCGGAAGAAAAATTAAAAGAGAAGGGAGTACTGTGATATGGCACTAAACAGGAAAATAGCATATATCGATCTTACCACAGGCGATATTCAGACCAAAGCGATCCCGCTCGCGGTCAGAAAGAAATTCTTAGGCGGTCGGGGTCTGGATGCCTATCTGCTTTACAACCATACCAAAAAGGGCTGTGATCCTATGGGTCCTGATAATGCCCTGATTATCAGCGGCGGTATCCTGACGGCCACCTGTGCTTCGGCCACCTCAAGAACCCACGTTATGGCCAAATCTCCGTTGACCGGTATGCTCGGCAGCGCCAATATGGGCGGGTTTTTCGCCCCCGAATTGGCCTGGGCCGGTTTTCACCACCTGGTCATCAAAGGTAAAGCCCAGAATCCTTCATACATCTATATCCACAACGGTGAGATCGAAATCCGGGATGCCGGCGGTATCTGGGGCCAATCCGTGACTGATGCCCAGTGGGCCATCCGGCAGGAGTTGGGGGATGAGGAAGTTAAAAGTTGCGTTTGCGGACCGGCTGGCGAAAATTTGGTACGGTTTGCCAATGTGATGACCGGGGTTAAAAATGCCGCCGGCCGGACCGGCATGGGATGCGTTATGGGATCCAAAAATCTCAAGGCCGTAGCGGCTCGCGGCACCATGGATATAGAGATCGCCCACCCGGTCGAAGCCCTGGAATACAACAAAAGCTTTATTTCCCAGATCACCAGCGCCAAGGTGAGTCAGACCCAGGGAACCCTGGGGACCCCCTTTATCTGGGGTGCCACGAATTCCTGGGGCGGTGTCAGAACCCGCAATTTTCAATACAACCAGTGCGAATATTCCGATGATATCGAGCCCGAGCGCATCGATGAGATATGTGAAGAGACCATGGGACCTTACCATATGACGGGCTGCTTTGGCTGCCAGGTGCATTGCCGGGCCCAGTATAAAATCCCGGAAGGCCCCCTGGCGGGAAAATATGACGAAGGCCCGGAATACACCTCATTGGGTGCTTTCGGCGCGGAGACGGATACGCCAAGGGCGCTGACGGTTCTCACCGGCAACCACCTGGTCGATCAGTTCGGGATGGATAATCTCGAAACCGGCAGCCTGATTTCCTGGGCCATGGAGCTTTACGAACTGGGCATTATCACCGATAAGCAGACCGATGGACTGGATTTAAGCTGGGGCAATGACGAGGCCGTCCTCGAGATGATCGAACGGATCGCTTACCGCAAAGGTTTTCTTGGAGATGCCCTCGCCGATGGCGGAATCCCCGCCTCAAAGAAGATTGGCAAAAAATCCTTTGATTATCTCGTTCAGGTCAAAGGGATGAGCAATCTGCATTCCGATGAAAGGGCCACGCCGGCGCTGGCACTTAATGTCGCTACGGCATCCAGAGGTTCGGATCATTTGAGGAGCCGACCGGCCATTGATCTTTATCACTTACCCGAAGAGGTTTTAAGAAAGATTTACAGCAACCCGGTCGCCTATGACGGGCCGTTGAGCTCCGAGCATACGGAATACATCGGTAAACCGTGGCAGGTCTTCTGGCAGGAAAACTTATATATGGGAGTCGATTGCCTGGGCATCTGTAAATATCATACGGTTTTTCTGGGTGTCACGCTGCCGACTTTCGAAGAATGGTCCAAAGTTCTGTATTTAAATACCGGTATCGAAATGAGTCCCGAGGAAATCTGGGAAGTCGCCCATCGCTGTAACATGATCGAAAGGCTGTTCAACTTAAGAGAAGGATTGAAAAGAAACGACCTGGAGAAAGGCGACATGCTAAACCACCGCTACTTTGATGAGCCCTGCCGAAGGGGTGCCGTGGATGTCATCGGTACAATGATAGATAAGAAAAAATTTATCAAGATGGTGGATGAATTATATGGATATCAGGGTCTGGATAAAAACGGTGTTCCCAAACCGGAGACGCTGGAAAGTCTCGGCCTGGAAAATGAGCCGTCCCACTTAGTTTAGTTATCCGTTATTCGTTATTGGTTATTAGTTAAAAGGAATAAAATCTATTTTCTAATAACAAATCCGCCGTGGCGGATTAACAATTATCACCTAATTGGGCGGTTTTCGCTCAATTAGATTAGGAGAAAATAAATGGCTAAGATATTATATGTAGATCACGAGAAGTGCACAGGCTGCAGGCTCTGTGAGCTTGTGTGCGCTGTTTCACATGATGGGATATCCAATCCCGCCAGAAGCCGGATCCGGGTGCTGAAATGGGAGGCCGAGGGCATTTATATTCCCATGACCTGCCAACAGTGTCAGGATGCGCCCTGTCTGAATGTCTGCCCGGTCAAAGCCATCTCACAGGATGAGGCACTGGGCCGCGTTAGCGTTGACTATAATACCTGCATCGGCTGCCGTTCATGTGTCAGTGTCTGTCCCTTTGGGGCCATGAATTTTAATGCCACCGATCGGCGGGTTCTCAAATGTGATGTCTGTGACGGCGATCCGCAATGTGTCCGGTTCTGTGATGTCAAGGCCGTCGAATTTATTGAAGCGGGTGAGGTGGCCATTAGAAAAAGCCGGAAGGCTGCGAAGCGGGTATCAGATGCTGGTAAACAGGCTGCCGATTTGCAAGCCCAGATATAGCTGCCAACCGTCGAACCTGCATTGCTAAGTCAATATCGAGGGAGGTTTCCGTGTTAGGCGGGGGTCTCCCTTAATTCCTCATTGCAGTTATTTGTATCCACCTCCGACCAGCAGACAGTCCTAAAGCATTCCCTTTCAATGTCGAAATTTTATTCTTCTCCTTCAGGGAAATGAAAAAGTAAAAAACCCTATAAATCCTGTTTATCATGTCAAAAAAATATTTTAGAACAATCGAATCCATTCCATTTAAAAAGAATACCCAATGACTCAATTCAACACCAGCGCACGTAACGGGAAAAAAATGGCCATCATCGTTGGCTATCTTGAGAATGAGAACTACGGGCTCCTGGGCCCTCAAATGGCCGCAACTATTGTACAGGACCATACGCCCTATGAATGTATCCTCATCGCTGTTACCAGAGAGTATAACAGGGCTGCTCTCAAGAAATTCCTGGCGGATTATTTTGGCACCGCAAGACCGCTGGTTGGCTTTTCCGCGCTGAGTGGGCGGGAGGATCTTTTCGCCCTGGCCAAAGAGCTGAAGGATGAAGGCGCCGTTACCATTCTCGCCGGACCGCAGGCTAATGTTGATTTTGCTGGAGAGGAGGGATGGCAAGATCACCCGCATCGATTTAAAGGTCTGTCTGAAAATTTCAACTTCGGTTTGCACGGGCCGGCGGAGCAGGTGGTCGGGTTATTGAATGGCCGCGATGGAAAAGATAGGTCGCAAATCCCCGGTCTTTTGTATGTCGACCGGAAAGGCATCGTCATACAGAATCCGTCCAATGACTGGAACCCCAAGTATCTCGGAAAAGTGCGCTGGAATAATATTTACAAAACAGACGGGGAGCAACTCGTTCCCATTGATATCGGACTGGGCCAAGTGCTGGAGCATATTGGCTGTCCCCACGCCACCAGAACAACCCCGTTGGAGATCGATTATCCTGCTGCGATAAGCGGAGGCCGGGGAAAGCGAATCAAACTCGACATAAAAGGCTGCAGTTTCTGCGATGTGGCAGCTGATAAAGGATATCACGGAAAGCTGGACAGGGAGACGGTGTTCAGTCAAATAAGTTGTCTGCCCCAAGCCGAAGACGGCAGCAAAATACCCTTTGAACTCATCAATGAGAACCCGCTGCCCGGTCTCCCCGACCTGCTGAAAGAAGTTAGTAGGCGGGGCCTAAAACTTTCACAGATAAACCTCACCTTAAGGGCGGATTGGCTAATCACAGGGATCCAGCATCTAAAAGAGGCGCTGCGGATGGCCGATGAGTTGGGTGTTTATGTGCTTTTGAGTTCCGTTGGCTTTGAATCCTTTAACGATACCATTTTGAGAAACCTCAACAAGGGGCTGAATGTTAAAAAAAATATCGACGCTATTCGTCATATCAGGCAGCTGAAAGAAAAGTTTCCCCACCAGCTCGGGTATTCGAGCAGAGAGGGTGCCGTCCACGGCTTCATACACCCCACGCCTTGGGATACCAAAGAAACTGCAGCCAGTATTCAAAAGACCATTTCTCTTTACGGTCTGCAAAACGATATTTTACCCCCTCACAGTACGCCCCTGATTATCCATCACGCATCCGGTTTGGGTGATTGGATCAGAGAGATTGAACGTAGGGAAGGGTCTTACTTTAAGCGACATGGCTCGATTATCGGTTGGTGGGAGACGCCTCAGCGTAGTGGTTGACCAGTCTAACCAGACCTCAGCGAGAAGTATGGCACATTCGGCCGCAGTTCAGCCCTATCGATGCCAAATCTACAAAATCCCAAACGTTCATATTACGTAGGAATATCTAACAAAATTCCGTTTCTTCCAAATTGCACCTTCAGGATATACACTTTTTAGATAAGCTATTTTTCTAGGATTAGAAGATGTAATCTTCGCCATCAATGAATTTAATCATTAAAATGACAAGGAGCTTGTGCCTCTAATTGGAAGCGGTAAGTTTTTCTGTGACAAGAAAAAAAGGTCTTTCGCTTTGACATCGCTTCGTTAACATGCAAAAAGACCCAGAATGCAATCTGTGAGGTTTTAATCCGTAAAGCAAAAGGAGGCAATCATGGCATCATTTACAGATCGGATGATACGGGCAGCAAAACTGGATGTAGCCCTTTATGAAGAGGTCGAAGCGGACAAAGGAGCCATGGGGCAGGCCATGGGAGTTGTCATTCTTTCCAGTGTTGCAGCAGGAATCGGAATTATCGGCACTGCAGGGATAAGGGGGCTTGTTCTCGGAACCATAGCTGCCCTGCTGGGATGGTTTATCTGGGCGTTTCTGACATATTTTATTGGAACCAGGCTGTTACCTGAACCACAAACAAAAGCAGACTATGGGGAGTTGCTGCGCACCATCGGATTCTCCAGTTCACCGGGAGTTCTGCGCGTTTTGGGAATCATCCCCATGCTGGGGGCCATCCTCAATTTCATCATTGGTATCTGGATGCTGGTGGCGATGGTCATTGCCGTCAGGCAAGCGCTTGATTATAAAAGTACTTGGCGCGCAGTCGGAGTCTGTCTTATCGGCTGGATTGTTCAGAGTGCCATTTTCGCTTTGCTTTTTTGGTTGGTAGGGGGATTTGGAGCTTCACAGACATAATTCATATTCAAAACGCAACTATGCAATTTATCGGAATTTTCCCCAAATGTTTTGTTCATATTAGATTCGCAGACGATGTTTTTCTACAGCCTCGTTAGGTCACCAAAGGGATTCGACTGATGAATACTGAGTCGGGAAAAGACAAGATGTTTACCCTGGTTGGGAAGGGAGTCTCACCGGGGCTGACTAAAGGGAATGCATTCGTCTACAGAGACGTGCTTCAGCGAGACTCCGAACTCTATGTAATAGACCGCGCCCAGATCGGTTAAGAGAAAGCCAGAATTGAGAAGGCAATCGACGATGTGCGGCAGAGCCTGCATATCGATGCGAAGCAGATTGAGGGTAAGTTGGGCAAGCAGTCGGGAGATATCTTCCTCGCTCAAGAGGCTATCCTGCTTGATTCCTTTGTTGTTGGGGAAATGAAAAAGATCTTGGAAGCAGAGCTAATCAATGCCGAGCAGGTGGTCAGAACGGTGTTTAGACTTCTGGCCCGCAGATTCAGAGACATGAACAATGCAGTGCTCCGGGAGCGTGGAGATGACATCTCATATGACTGAAGACCGCGTTGACTTCCTGTTTAGTCAAAATTGCCGGCAAGCGGCGCCTTCGAGGAGCTCTAAGGACTCCCTGCAGGTCATCAATTTGTTGATCGAGGACGAAGCGGTAAAAGAATAATATGGCGTTAAATGCCTGGTTTTGGGTGGAAGGTGCCACTTTTTTATTGGCAGCAAGGTGTATCATAAAATCTTTGACATCAGTATTATTCAGGCTTGCTGGGGATTTGCCCTTAACAAAGCGATAGAAGGACCTCAGCCAGACCAAGTAAATTCTTTCAGTGCTTAGCGATCGACGTCTGAGGCGCAACATTCTAACAGTTTCAGCACTTGCTGCCTTCCAGGCTTCATTAGGCTGTGCGTTTCTCCAGCCAGGTTCCACTGAGCCACGTTGCAAATGAAAAAGATACAAATGGATGGCATCACTTGCCTGGGTTACCTGCCATTCTTCGCAATGCTATAATTTTTGATTTGGTACACAGGAGCATCCAGAAATGCTAATTTGCGTACTTATTTCAGCAGGTTATGTTTATGTTTATTGACTATAAGGAAGGATTTCGATAAAATCGTAATTGAGGATGAGATGCCGACTTTTTAGAAAATCGATTGCTAACAAGAATCAGTTTAATACATATGTTATCCAGGCAAGGGAGTACTATAAAGAGTGGCTGTTCGGACCTGAGGTAATAGCGCTTTGAGCGGCGTGAACCAAAAAGGAGGATCGGGACATACCTCTTTTTTTGGCAACATTATCGATTTTTCGAAGCATATCTTCCGGTACTGTTATATTCACTCGTACAGATCGCGGTTTTGCTTCAGACACGGCCACAACTAAAATAGCTGCTGCATCAGAATAGTCAGGATCATCCATGATGTCCTCAAGCTTTGAAGAAGCTGGAATACTCTCACCGTCTTCCAGCATACCTTTTATATGCAGAGAAAGAGCATCGTGAGCCATATCTTTGGCCTCATCGATTGTGCTCCCGGCAGTTACACAACCCGGAAAATCGGGAAAGGATACGCCGAAATCACTTTTTGGATCTTTATGAACGACAGCAATATAATTAGCCATTTTGGTCACCTAATTGAACTTAATTCCTGATTGGCGTTCAATGCTTTTAAGTGTGCCAATCGGTAGATCTTTTTTGGGGTCTGGAACTGTAACCCGACCTTTTTTCGATGGATGTCGGAACTGAATGTGTGAACCGGATTGATCGGCTTTATACCAGCCATCCTTTTCGAGCGTTTTGATTATCATCCAGCTATTCATGTGTGTATTTATACACATCGTGGGCGGGTTTGTCAAATACATCCTGGCATTAATGGATAACAAATGCATGAAGATGGATGGGCTACATCAAGCGAATTTGTGACACTCTTGCAGATTCCAGCTAAGGTGCGTTGCACAAAATCAATGGTTATAATCGCCCGCCACTTATACACGGCGTTGGCCAGAGGACAAGAGGAACCCTGATACATGAAATCGGAAATCTTGATCAGAAATGAGACCAACACGGATATCGATGCGATAACCGCGGTCACGATTGCTGCATTCAACACCCTGGAGATCAGCAACCACACGGAGCAGTTCATCATCGACGCATTACGTGCCGCCAAGGTGCTCACGGTATCGCTGGTCGCGGAACTGGATGATCGGGTGGTCGGACATATCGCTTTCTCCCCGGTGACCATTTCGGACGACATGCCGGCCTGGTACGGACTTGGGCCTGTTTCAGTATTGCCGGAGTATCACCGGAAGGGCATTGGGAAAGCTCTGATACATGAAGGGCTGTCACGACTGAAAGCCCTGGGCGCTCAGGGATGCTGTCTGGTTGGACATCCAAATTACTATAAGAGATTCGGGTTTAGCAACCTTCCCGGACTGGTGCATGAGGGTGTACCACAGGAGGTTTTTCTTGCTCTGTGTTTCGAAGAACACTATCCGCGGGGCACCGTAGCGTTCCACGAGGCATTCAAAGCAGACGGCATGTAGATAGCGGTTTTACGTAAAGACCGTGCAAGTTTGAAATTTATTTGGGCCGCTGCTCAGCGGTGGACGTTATGTTTTTATCGAAGATTATATTGGAATACGCAATCGCCAAATTAGCGAAAGGTTCGATTGCGGCGATGAAGGAATCAATTCAATTTACTGCATAAATCGTCTGGAAATCTTAAATGAATTTTGACTTTTTTTTCAGGGATGCATTGCAGAAATCACAATTTTTAGACCGCCTTCAACGGAGAGTCGTTTATTTCGGATTTAGTTGAATCCGCTCCCCAGCGTCTAAACAGATCGTGTTCGATACCCATAAAATCAAATATTTTGCCGATGGTTTGATCGATGATATCTTCGATGGTTTTGGGCATGTGGTAAAAGGAGGGGACCGGGGGAAGAATATGGGCGCCCATATCAGCCGTCATGGTCATCAATCGCAGATGCCCTTTGTGCAGTGGGGTTTCCCTGACGACCAGTACCAGTTTGCGTTTTTCCTTCAATGTGACATCGGCCGCTCGTACCAGCAAGTTTTCGTTGTAAGAATTGGCTATCCCGGACAGGGTTTTGATAGTGCACGGCACCACCACCATGCCTGCGGTTAAAAAGGAACCGCTGGCAAGGGATGCCGC
>JBATKU010000539.1:0-2872 GCA_049669725.1 Desulfobacterales bacterium | reverse complement strand
ATTTTGGAGCGCTTACGTTTACCTCGTAAGCCGGTGATCGCCCGGCCAGATTAACTCCTGCCCGACCGGTCAGTTCCGTATCTGCCAGCACGAATTTTAAATCTTCTACCTCAAATACACTGGCAGTCGGGTTACGGACCTGGCCGGATAGGGCATATGCCCCTTGACCCGGCACCGGGGCGAAAATGTATGGTTGCGCGATGATCTCCTTGAGTTTGGCCACCTCATTGCCTTTCAGGGAGAATTTAAGATCGATGCCGCGCCGGGCCGGCAGATTTTCAACCGACCCGGTCAGATTCAATTCGGCCGACTCCAGGGATCCTGCGCGCAAGTCAATATTTCTGACAGCAATATCCTGGGTGAAACCTGCCAGCCGGACTTCCAGCTTGACAGGCCGAACCTGACCCAAGCCCCTGGCCCACCCCTCTTTGGCAAGGTTCGGCAGCAGAACACTGGGCAGGTCCAGTTGCGGCGATGACAATTTGGCTCCCAGCAGGGGCCGGGCACCGCTTAGATCCAAATCCACGGATCCTGTGATATGGTTTTTCCCGACAACAATCTTCAGATCGGAGATCTGGAGTTTTTTATGGACCGGGATGAGAACCTTGCCTGTGGCGTTAAAGGCACCGCGAACCGGAAGCGGCTGGCCTTTCAATTTCTTTAAATTGGCCAGGTCCTTGCCGCTGGCCTGGAAGCTAATGTCGACCCCCTGAAGGTTCATCAGGTCATCAACGGTACCATTTAAGCGAATCTCTGCCATATCGGATGTGCCGAGTTTAAGGTCTATCTTATTGATGGCCGGTTTTTCAACCGGACCGGTCATTTTAATATCCAGATTAAATGGTCCGAAATCGAATTTTTGCGATGTCAGACTGGCAGTTAATAAAGGTATTTTTTGTGCCAGGTTTAAATTTAGCTGTCCATTCACCTCATTTTCTCCCAGGACGGCCTTTAGATCGCCCACCTTAAACACTTTAGCCTCTGAATCTGAAACCTGAGCAGTGACCCGGTAAGCACCCCGCAGGGGCAATGCCGGGAGGCCCAATTGGGTTAATTGGGCTGAATCCTGTCCATGTGCGCTAAAATTCAGGTTTACTCCCCGCAGGGAGATCACATCTTTTAAATCACCGGCAATCGATATGGCAACAAGCTCCTGGTTTCCGATCTGGATATCCAATTTTTCAACCGCCAGATGGCCGGCAGAATCGTTGACATTGGCTGTCAGGTTAAAGGCGCCAAATTTCGGTACTCCCGAAATCCCGGTCTGTCGCGTGAGTTCAGCAACTGATGATCCCCGGGCCGCAATATCAAATGCCAGGCCTTTTATGTTAATGGGATCGCGAAGTTCGCCGGTGATCGTTGCGGTTGCGCCGCCTGCTGTTGCGGTAAGGTTGGCCGGCAATGGATACCCCGGTTCGACCCAGGCCCAAATCGGGCCAACGGTGCCCTCAAGGGCTAAAGGAATCTCATCAAAGGCGCCCTTAAAATCAAGGCGTAACGGCTTATCGAAACCTTCTATCTCACCCTCGAGGCGGTCAATGCGAACAGAAAATTTAATATCCGATTGCGTGTCCCGGTAAACAAAAAAGCCATTTTCAATTTGAATGTCGCTGAATATCAAAGGCGGCGGGGGGATTTTCTGGGATTCCCCTTCTTCACTCAAGGTGTCAAAGGCAAAGTTAGATGTTCCCGCCTTGTCAAACTCAACGATCACCTGCGGTTCGACAAGAACCAGATGGGTAAAATCGAGTTTTCCCCAGATTAATGGCAGGAAGGCCAGCTGTGCTTCCAGTCGTTTGACCCGGACCAGATCCGGCTGCGATCCCCAGCTGGCATTTTCAAGACCCACATTTTCGGCAACAAGTGTCGGACGGATGCCCAGAGCAACATCGATATTGCCATCGATTGTCAGCCGACGACCGGTGGCATCGAAAACCAGCTGTGCAATCCGGGGTTTATAGCGGTTAAAATCCAGATTCAGCAGAATCACATATGCTGCTGCAATCAAAACAACCAAAAAAAGGGCAGCGGTAATGAGGATCTTTTTCCAACGCATTTAAACAAAACCTCGTCTTATATGATAGGACGATTTTGTATTTGAATTAGCGGTATTTTTTCTGATTAATAATAAGTTAGAAGGTGTCTTACCCATGAATGAATAGAAAACTTTGGTGTCCATGCCCATACGGGCGGCGTTGATCCCCAGCACCAGCTTGCCGCGTTCGATCTGTACAAAAGCTCCCAGCAAGATAGCAATTTTAGGCAGGCTGGCGGCATACAACATCAGGTCGCCGTTCACGGCGGCTACCCTTGGCCGTCGGGGATCAGTGATATCAGCGATGGCAATCCCCACTTTTTTGGCCTTGGCCAATTCCCAGAATTCGGCCCCGAAATGGTCAGTCAGCGCCTTTTCAAAGGCCTTTTGCAATTCAGGATTCACACTGTCACGTAACGCGGGGAATTTTGAATCGGCTATGGCCGGGGTTGATAGACAGATGGCAACCAGAATAACTATAGTAAATTGTGATAATAGTTTCATCAGGGCACCTCTTCGGTGGGGGTATCCGGAACGAAGGCTGATTGCCCCTAATCGGTTATAAAAAGAAAAAGCCATAAAGGTATGGTAACACTTGAGGTGGATAGGGCCAGCATGGTGGTCCCGATTTTTTTTTATCTTTATACTTTAAGCACGGAAACTTAAAAACTCAAGTATATGAAAATTCGTAACTGATAATAGCGTGGACATGAATGGCGAGAACAATATGCGGACGCCGGCAAAGCGGTGCTGTCAAATATCGAAGCCCGATTCATCTTCTTCGGGCAGTCCGCTCTTGCTGCGTTCGAACTCGGCGATAACCTGGGCACCCAGCAA
>JBATKU010000538.1:0-8366 GCA_049669725.1 Desulfobacterales bacterium | reverse complement strand
GTTTAAAAGATAGTCTCCCTTTTCCGTCGGCCCCTGTTGAGCGGCCTGCCTCAAAATAAGGTCTGCGGTCAGAGGAACTGGGCCAGGGCCGGGGCTATTGTCTCACCCAGACACCCGGCTTATTGTTTAGAGACACTCTTCGTGATAACGTGTATGGAGTCCCCTTAAATACAACTACCCCCAGGTTAGTGGCACTGGTGGGGGCTGTTGTCCAATTGTAATCAGAACCTAATTCTATACTATACTGAGGGTAGTTCCAGATAGTGGTATCATCCACCCATCCGTTGGTTGTGGCTATTTTAACATCGGCCCAAACCAGGCTTTCTCTACCGTTTAGTTCGGCCACCGCCGCATCGATGGCCCTGATTTTGGCGCTGGATTCCAAATCGATGTAGCGCGGTACGGCCACGGCGGCCAGGATGCCAAGAATAATCAGAACGGCTATAATTTCGACCAGGGTAAAACCTTCTTGATTACGTAACGGATTTTGCTTTTTCATAATATTGCTCCTCTCCTTGCGATTTTAATGCTGAAAATGTTCGTCGATTAAAAAATTCCTCAAAATTGTTGTTGTGTTGTTGGTATCTCGAAATTAATGCATATATGGTGCCAGCCGGTCACTCACACAGGCAAACATATAATTTTTTATAATAATTAAAATATGTTACATAAAATAAAAAAATGGGGGCATTGATTGCCCATCCGGGTTTAATCAACAACCTACAATTAATGAAGGTTTTGGACTTTTAAATTCATCAAAATTCGGTGTTCTTGAGGCCTTTGACATCGATCTGGTGCTTTTTTATGCGATGCCACAGGCTGCGCTGGTTGATCCCCAATAGCTCAGTGGCCCTTACTTGAACTCCGCCCGTTTTTCTCAGGGCTTCAATGATCATGCTTTTTTCAATTTCACCCAGGCGCTCGTCCAGCGGGATATTGGCCGGCATTTTAAAATCCGCATGATTCGGATTATTAAAGGCGCCGGTAATTTTGCCCGGCAGCTGGGCCGGCTCGATGTAGCCGTTTTCAGCGATTACGGATGCACTTTCAATCGTATTTTGCAATTCACGGATGTTACCCGGCCACGAGAACACTACCAGCATTTGAAGGGCCACCGAAGAGATTTCAACTTTTTTGGGTGCATTCTGCAAAAAATAGTCTACCAGAAGGGGAATATCCTCTTTCCGCTCCCGTAAAGGGGGCAGATGAAGGGTAAAAACATTTAAGCGGTAAAATAAATCCTCGCGGAAGGTCCCTTCCTGCACCATTTTTTCAAGATTTTTGTTGGTAGATGCAATGATACGCACATCGACTTTGATCGTGCGGCTGCCGCCGACCCTGTAAAATTCCTGTTCCTGAAGAATCCTCAGAACTTTGGCCTGTAAATTAAAAGGCATATCACCGATTTCATCCAGAAAAATGGTTCCGCCACTGGCCATATCAAATTTCCCGGGCTTAAACTTCGTGGCGCCGGTAAACGCTCCTTTTTCGTGACCGAATAATTCGCTTTCCAGCAGATCCTCGGGAATGGCGGCGCAATTCAGTTTAATAAACGGCTGATCATTGCGCTCGCTGTTGTCGTGAATACTGGTGGCCACCAGTTCTTTTCCGGTTCCGCTCTCACCCAGAATGAGAACCGTGGAATCGGTCGGAGCCACCTTTTTTATCATACTTAACAGGCCCCTCATGGTGATGCTTTCCCCGATAATGTCCGGGAAAAAATGGCGGGCGTCGATACGACTGAGCACGGATGTTACCTGATCAAACACGTTGGTAAACTGCTTGATTTCGTCGCCGGACCAATTTTTTTTCTTTGATTTTTTTGAGCCTGCAAATGAAGAGAATTTGCTGGCTTCTGCGACAAATTTCTCCACCGGTTTTAAAATCAGACGCACCAGGGCAAACCCGCAAATATAGGCCAGACAGCTGATAATGATAATGAACCAGAAAACCGGAGGGGCCGGATCCAATCCATACACCATGCCATATTTAGTCAACCGGAAGGAGACAATGGCGGAAAATATAGTAAAGCCTGTGAAAATAAACGGAAAAATGATATAAAGGCTTATGTAAAAGCGGGATTTTATCATGGGATGCTATCTGAGGAATATATTCAAACTATTTTAATAAGGTCCCAAAGATTGGAGCTGATGGTTAATCCACACAAGTGCCTAAAATGTCTAAATTGCCTAAAATGCCTAAAATAATTGTTTCGCATTAGCTCAATCTTATATTATTTTTTACCAATAGAAGTAAATATAGCCAGTAATTCACTGCATTCTTCGTACTCTGATTTCACCTGGTCGTAAGATTTCCAGCCTACTTCTATAATCACTTCCAGCCAATATTGAGTTTCACTAGCTTCGGTCTCACATATTGCAATCTTGTTTTTAAAATCCGCCTTGCTTCTTGATCGATTGGCTTCCCGGTAATTGGCACCAACAGATGTTCCGCATTTTGTCAGTTGGTTTCTTATAACTTTAGCCTCAGGCGTATTCGACAGCGTTGTTGAAAGGCGAATAATCGAAACTGCAAATTTACGGGTTCGTTTTTCAAGATCTTTTGCAAAATCTTTAATATCCATAGAAATAGGTATTAAATTTCATTTCAAAAGCTGATGAGTCTAAGGTGCGCTGAGCGTTCTATTATAAAATAGATAGAATACCTTAATTTTAGGCATTTTAGCGCACTTTAGGCACTTTAGGCATTTCTTTTTTTAGGCACTTTAGGCATTTCTTTATTTAGCCATCAATGTCAGATCCCACATGGGCAAAAAGATAGCCAGGGCAAAAAATCCGACCACCGCGGCCAGGCCAACGGTTAGTATCGGGCCGATGGCTTCGGACATTTTTTTCATGGCATATTCAACTTCGGTATCATAGTGGGCAGCGACGTCCTGGAGCAGGTCCTCAAGATTGCCGGACTCTTCACCGATGGCCACCATATTGATAAGCATGGGCGTAAAATATTTGGCCGAGCTCAGGGGCCCCGCAATGCCGTGGCCGGCAGCCAGACGGTCTCTGATACCGATCAGCTCATGGGATATCGCGGCATTTCCGATGGTGTCGGTTAGAATATCCATGGTTTGGAGAATATCGACTCCGCTGGACTGTAAAATAGAAAAGATGCTGGCAAAGCGAGATATCGCACTTTTTATAAACAGGGGTCCGACAACCGGTATTTTCATCATTATGGTAAAGAACATGAGTTTGCCCTGATCGGTTTTAAGATAATAATACAATCCAATGCCTCCAACCACCAGAATGCCAAGACCCGCATACCAGTAGTGAATGATGAGCTCATACAGGAGCATACAGATCTTGGTCGGCAATGGCAGGGTCAGACCCGACGATTTAAATATATTGACAAAGCGAGGGATAACGCCCGTCAACAGCACGAAAAAAGCGATTACCAGGAAGCAGACAACAATGATGGGGTACATCAGCGCCGACTTAATATCGGATTTTACCTTGTATTCATGCTCGATAATGTAGGTCAGGCGATCGAGCACATCGTTTAAAGCGCCGCTGGCCTCGCCGGCTTTTAGCATGTTACAGTATAAGGGCGAAAATACTTTGCGATGGCGGCTGAAGGCCTCAAACAGGCTGGAGCCTTCTTTAATGTCCCGATGAATGATGCCGAGAATCGTGCGCAGTCGGGGATGCTCGGTTTGTTCTTCCAGCACCTTTAATAAGGATAACATCGGCACCCCGGCACGTATCAGGGTGTTGAATTGTTTGGTAAACAGGATCAATTCGGGTGCTTTCACAGGAGAGAAAGCTTCCAGGATACTTCCCGGTTTGATACCGGGCCCTGCCGGCCGTTCTTCTTTTATGCGGGTCGGGATAAACCCCTGTTCTGCCAGCAATGAGCCGGCTTTTTCAGCAGATTCGGCTTCGATGGCACCCTTCTCAGTCGAACCCCCTTCGGTAATGGCGCGATAACTGAATTTCGGCATAACTATCTCTATTAGGAGGATTTTCTCCAATTAGGAGAAAGCTGTATTAGTTTTTAGCTATTCCATTGATTCTAAATATTAAAATACGAAATCCGAATCGCGAAATCCAAAACAATATCAAAAATCAAATGATCAAAATTCCAAACAAAAGCGCACCTGAATTTCGATTTTATGTTTGGGTAATTATAATTTTGGGTCTTTCCGCCAGAGGCGGATTTCGAGTTTCGAGTTTCGAAATTCGGATTTGCCCCGCATCAATGAATATGTAAGGTGAATTTATCCAAGGGGTTTTTCTTTTTGTTAAATTACGAATCGGACCCTATGCGGCGGGGCTATACCATCACCGCTGATGCCGCTTCCTCAAGCGACGTTATCCCCTGGATGACTTTCTCGGCCGCATTTTCCTTCAGTGTGCTGTATTCGCCGGTCTTGGCTGCAGCCCGGGCAATTTCATGGGCGGAGGCGTTTTTTAGTATTAAATCCTTGACAAAATCATCGATGAGCAACACCTCATAAACCCCGGATCTGCCTTTGTAACCCGTGTGCATGCAACTGAAACAGCCCTGTCCTTGTTGAAAGTTGGCATTTTTGACGCTATCCAGCCCCCAAAATTTTAACGCCTCCACAGGCGGCTTGTAGGGTGCTTTGCAGTTCGGACAAACGGTTCGAACCAGACGTTGGGCAAAGGCAACGATCATCACCGAGGCCACCAGAAAAGGCTCAATCCCCATATCGACAAAACGTGTGATCGCTCCGGGAGCATCATTGGTGTGAAGGGTGCTTAACACCCTGTGCCCGGTTAACGCGGCCTGGACAGCGATATTGGCGGTCTCGGAATCACGTATCTCACCAACCATAATCACATCAGGGTCCTGTCGCAAAATGGACCGCAACCCGCTGGCAAAGGTCATGCCGGCCTTGCGGTTTAGCTGGACCTGACGTATTTTATCAATCCGGTATTCCACCGGATCTTCCACCGTAATAATGTTGATGTCCGGCCGGTTGATTTTCTTTAAAATCGAATACAGACTGGTACTCTTACCGCTCCCGGTGGGACCCGTGCTCAATATCATGCCGTAGGGCTTGGATATCATAAGCTCAAGTTTCTGGCGGTCTTTTTCGTTCATGCCCAGCCGCTCAAGAGAATAGATGCTGCTGCTGGTATCCAGCAGACGCAACACCATGTTTTCTCCATAGATTGAAGGAATGGTAGAGGCCCGGATATTTATATCCTTGTTTTTCATTTTTACGGTGAAACGACCATCCTGCGGTATCCTGGAAACGGCGATATCCATATTCGCCAGAATTTTCAGTCGGGAAATAATCGGCAGAAACATCGATTTTGGCGGAGCCGGCACTTCGTGAAGCCTGCCGTCCACCCGAAAGCGCACCTGGACGGATTCTTTTTCGGGACTGACGTGGATATCGCTGGCGCCTTCACGCACGCCCTGGGACAAAATGGAATTGACCAACCGGACGACCGGCGCTTCTTCGGCCATACCCTGCAGGGAGCTGACTTCCACATCCTCGGTGACCGGTGCTCTTTCGGCCGATTTGTCGATCTCCATCTCTTCCATGTCTTCCAGCACGCCGCCGATTCCGGCATAGGAGCCGTACAGACTGCTGAGCAGCTGATTTAAATGAGATTCGGTGCAGATGATGGCTTCGACTTCACAATTGGTGTACACTTCGATGGCATCCAGACCGTTGATATCCAGGGGGTCCATCATGGCAATGGTCAGCAGAAGGCCATTTTTTTGAAGCGGTGCCGCCTGGTATTTGTGGGCAATGTCAGCCGGAAGCAGATTGGCAAGGCCCACATCGATGGTGAATTTATCCGGTCGGTATTTTTCAAGTCGTAACTGGTTGGATACCAGATCGACAATCTGGCTCTCGCTGACAATCCCTTCACGCACCAAAAATTGTCCGAGTTTCAAATTGCTCTTTTTTTGAAAGGGCAAGGCCTCTTCCAACTGCTTTTGGGTCAGCAGCCCGCCCTCGACCAGAATCTCACCTAATTTCTTTCTTGCTCTCAATTTTATTCTCTTATTGGCCGCATGTTAGTGTTTTTGACCAAAATAAGGGTCAGCAAAATAAACCGATTTCCTATCCCATGAAGACACCACCTCTGAGTTGGACAAAAGGCCTGCAGGCACAAATGCCAGCTCATTGCGTGCCGCTTGTTCATCCTTGAAAAGTCTCTTCAGCACCACAGAAAACTGGGTGCCGTTTTCAGGTGTCCAATAAGGAATCAAACGCATGGAAGGAGAGTTGTCAGGATAGTTTCTCAATACATTATATGCGTCCTCAAGCAGATCGGTTTCGTCTACTTTAACCCACCACACGGGCCTGTCTGCAGGAGCAACCTCAGCAGGTATGGCGGGCAAAGATATAATTTGGCCGACCTCCACCCGATCGGGGTCTTCTATATCGGGATTGGCCAGAATAAAGGATTTGAAGTATTTGGAATTAAAGTTGCCGTACACCCTTTGAATGATTCTTGAAAGGGTTTCATCGCGCCTCAAGGTTATCTGACCCAGAATCGATGAGGAGGTGGGCGCGGGAACAGAGACGGTTTGGATGTCATCGGTCACCGTTTCCACGACCGCCGCAATCTGGATCTTATCCCCGTTTTCAGGGGCTTGCTCGGCTTTGGGCGATTCACCAGTCTTTACAATTTCTGCGGGGGTTATCAGCTGCGCATCTTTATTTACCGGTTTCGCCATCTTTTTCGGTATTTCGGACTTTGTGGCTGTTTTAGCTCGTAATGGTTTGGGAAACTCTGACGGCGCCAGCTGGGCCCTAACGGTCGGTGGACTGGCTTGGGGCAGCGGGGTGCTGATTTCCAGTTCGGAATTTTGTGAAAATAAGGCCCTAATATTTTTGACCCCCCGGGACGGCAGGGTTATGATTCCATCCAGGGGCAGTAAACTCAGCACGAGAACGGCGGCTGCACCAGCCAGAGCGGCACCGGCCACAATTATTTTTCTGCGGCGGGATTCTTCCGGAAATACCCTGCGCGCGCAGGCCCGAACCAGAAAATAACTGCTTTTAGACCGGTTCTGGATAATCATTGATAATATGCTCTGGTGGCACAGATTGATAATCTTGCGCGGATACCCTCCGGTGATACGATAAATCGCCCACAACGCCGGATGCGTGAAAAGATTCAATTTTCTGCGGGAATTATTGGATTTCTCCAGTCGGAATTTGATCATCAACCGGGTATCGTTGAAACTCAATGGCCTAAGCTGGTGATAAAGATTGATTCGATCGGCAAAATTGGGGTATTTGCGGACAGTGTTCTCAAACTCTTTCTGGGCAAAGATGACGATTTGCAGCAGTTTGTATTCATTGGTTTCATAATTTAGAAATTCACGCAGGATTTCCAGGCAAAAGGCCGGAATTTTCTGTCCTTCGTCAATGATCAGAACGACTGTCTTCTCTTGATCAACGCCTTTGCGGAAAAGGTGCTGCTTGATATGCTCCTTGATCTGCCAGTCATGGCTTCCCGCAACCGGCTTTTTGCCGACAAGCAATTTGGTTACGGTTGCCAGAAATTCGGAAGCATTGAGAAAGTGCGGGTCGAGGATGAGATGGGTTTCAACTTCTTCCTTCTGAGCAAAGCGGCGAATGAGCTGACGGCACAGCGTCGTTTTGCCGGTGCCCACCTCTCCGATAATTACATTCAGACCCCGCCGCAGCAGCAGGGAAAGCTCTAATTTTTGCAAACAATCCAAATGCTGCCGGGAATGAAAAAAAAACTCGGGATCCGGAGAATTTGAGAAAGGCTCTTTTTTTAAATTTAGTATACTGAAGTAATCCATTTTTCTACCAACTTTGGATTGCCTGCATTCCGGGAGATTTCCGCTTGCGAAGAAAGCAAAATAGATGAATGTGAAAAAGAATGCTTATAGTGAGCCAGATAGCCTTATTTAGGGTATCTCGAAATACTTTACCGTCTCCCCTTCTATTTTAGCGCACGGGGTTTTAAAATATGCGGTGTAATAAAAATGATCAATTCCTCCATTTGATCGGCACTGCCTTTGCGCTTAAACAGGTAGCCCAGGCCGGGAATATCCTCCAGAAACGGTGTGCCTGTATCATTGCGAAATGAAGATTCTTTACTCAAACCGCCGATAACGATGGTCTGGCCGTCATTTTGGATGACTTTTGTTTCAGCTTTTTTGGTGAGAATAGTGGGGTTGTTGCCCACAGTTCTGGAAAAATCCGGCTCATCTTTGTTCACTATCACTTCCAATTTAAGGGTATCTCCGTCAATTACATGAGGGATAACTTCTAATCTTAGCACAGCTTTCTTGTACTCCACCTTCACCTCTCCGTCTTCCACCGATTGATAGGGGATATCCGCTCCGCTCTCAACAAAAGCGGTCTGATTGTCAAGGGT
>JBATKU010000537.1:0-34045 GCA_049669725.1 Desulfobacterales bacterium | reverse complement strand
CTCCCACGGAGTTAAAAAATTACAGGAACCGTACAACCACAAATATTCCCAGCATCGCAAAGGCCAGGGTAAGCTTCGCCGCAACTCCCAGGGCCAGACCCACCGTAGCCCCGACACCAGCCCGTCCGGCGGCCTTCAGATCCGAACGCGCTGTTAGCTCTCCTAAAACAGCACCAATAAAGGGGCCCAGCAGAATACCGGGAATCCCAAAAAATATTCCGACGACCGCACCGAGCGCGGCCCCGATGATGGCCCGGTTTGAAGCGCCGAATCGTTTCGCGCCGAATGCGCCGGCTAAAAAATCAAGTACGTACATAAGCAGCGCCATAATGCCCAGCACAATCAGTGTCCCGGTGCCTACATGCTCAAAGCCTTCCGCCCAGGCCGCTAAAAAAAGCCCGGTAAACAATATCGGCGCGCCGGGAAGGATCGGGAAAAGCAACCCGGCCATTCCCGCCAGCACCAAAATTATAGCGGCTATCCAAAGTAAGATTTCCAGATACATAACAAACTAATCTGCCGAATCGGTTTGAATAAGCTGCAACGAAATTTCTCCGACAATAAGATCGCCGATTTTGGCAACACCTGTAATATGCCGATAACTTTCATATTCAAATTGATTTTCCGCGCGCGTTATGATCAAAGCATTTAATGAGAGCGAATCAACAAAAAAGCGCGACTGCTTGATGCCCACCAACCAGCCTTTTTTTTCGGAATCCTTCCCGCGCTTTTTAACTCTCACCCAGCTGTTGCTGATTCCTGCAGTCTGGGCCACCAGTTCGATCAGTATCAGTGAATCCACGGCTTGGCCGTCAAAAAACGGCCACTGATCGGTTACCGTCGCATGGGTGACGGCCACCTTATCATCTAACTCAAGAATCTCGTCGATCAGCAACATCCGATCGCGATGAGGCAATAGGTCCTCGATGTTGAGGTCAAAGCGGTTCATAATTGTTTACCCCGGCTCAGACTCAGCGGAACCCAAAGGGATTTTTAACCCCCTGGAACGTTAAAATTTAATAGCACAAATAACGATTCGAAAAATGCTTAAAAAAAACATTGATATGTATTACAGAAAATTATACCTTTATGTGTTAAATTACAAGTGATGGTACTATAAATAGTTTTTAGTGTAAAGCAACCTGGCACCAAAAGGCAGTGCCGATGCAGGATGTGTGGCTATCATTTTAGAAATTAATTCAAAAGTTGTCCCTGGGAGATCCGATATTTGGAATAGCCCTTATCGAACCAAGCATAACGGAATAATAAATGGAAAAACTAATCAAAGAGCTTCAGGTCAAAATTGTGGACGTGCTGAATCTGATTGATGTTAAACCGGACGACATTAAAGTTGAAAACCAGCTGGTCGGAGGCGATCTGGGAATCGATTCTATCGATGTGCTGGAGATGGTTATCATGATCGAAAAAGATTACGGCGTTAAGATCGACAACCGCGAACTGGGGGTAAAAGTGTTTGCCACCCTGGGAACCCTCGCCGAATATATACATAAGAGCTCTCCGGAGTTGCCCAATTGACGGATGTGCGGGTTTACATCTCCGGGATGGGAATCATCTCCTCCCTCGGAAAAGGGATATCAAAAACCGGGGAAGCCATTCAAAAAAGCCTGACGGGCATTAGACCGTTAACCCTCTTTCCAACAGCTTCCAATCAACCGCTCCCGGCAGGAGAGGCTGCCGGCCCGCTTGAAAATGAGTCCGTTCCACGCACCCATCAACTGGCCCGCCTGGCCGCCGATCAGGCCATGGCCGACCTCAAAGAAGCGCCGGACGCAGTGGTGATGGGCGTTACCACCGGCGGCATGCTGACCACCGAGGCCCTTTTGAAAGAAAAGGCCCGGGATCCAAAGTTGTTTTACCTGCATGCCACCGGATCGGTAGTCGAGGATATTGCCCGCCGATACCGCTGCACAGGACCGGCACTGACGGTGTCAACCGCCTGTTCCTCCGGAGCCGCTGCCATAAAAATCGCGCTGGAGATGCTGCGCTCCGGAAGGGTTAAACGGGTATTGGCCGGGGGGGCTGATTCCTTGTGCCGGCTGACATATTACGGGTTTAGCTCCCTGCAGCTTGTCGACCCTGACGGCGCGCGGCCTTTTGATCTGAATCGGCATGGAATGTCGGTGGCCGAAGGCGCGGCCATGTTGCTGCTGGTCGCAAACGATCCGGACCATGCCATTGCCGAAATCATCGGTGCCGGTTTATCCTGCGATGCGTATCATCCGGCGACACCGCACCCCCGGGGACAAGGCGCTGTGGCGGCCATGCAGGCCGCCATAGAGGATGCCGGAATTTCTGCTGCTGATATTGACTATATTAATCTGCACGGCACAGGAACCCGGGATAACGACATTTCCGAAGCCAGGGCCATCAACACCCTTTTTGATCGGCAAAAACCGCTGATGTCATCAGTCAAGGGTGCTTTCGGGCATTCTCTGGCTGCCGCCGGTGCCATTGAAGCGGTTGTTTCCGCCATCAGCATTTCCAAAAGTCTGGTGCCGGCAAATGTTGGATGCCGCCGCCCGGATCCTGATTTAAAACTGGTTCCTGTCATGCAGCCATCTCAAAGGCCAATCGAAACTGTTCTTTCAAATTCTTTTGGTTTTGGCGGCAACAACGCGGCCATTGTCCTGGGGGCCTGCGGAAAACCCAAACCCGACCGAGCTCCGGCCGACACCCGGCCGATGGCAATCCTGGGGAGCGCCTGTGTTACCGGAACCGGAAGAACAGGCCGGACGATGAGAGCGGTTGCCAAAGGAGAAGTGTGTGCCGGATTGCTTGATCTGCAGGAAATATCTGCCAATCTTTCTGCCGGCCTGGTTCGTCGGCTGAAGCGTTTCCCCCGCCTGGCACTATCTCTGGCCATCGCCGCCCATGAAAATTCGCGCACAGACGATACACCGGCGGCTGTTTTTTTAGGTACCGGGTGGGGCGCGTTATCGGAAACCTCGGATTTTTTGAACCGCTTATTTGAAACCGATGAGCAATTTCCCAGCCCCACAGACTTTGTCGGTTCGGTTCACAATGCCGCTGCCGGTCAAATCGCCATGCAATTCCAGGCCACCGGCGCCAATATTACAATGACCGGCGGCGATTATTCCTTCGAGCAGGCGCTGATGGCGGCCGATCTGGTGTCGGGAAATATTCGGAAGGACTTTCTGGTTATCGGGGCCGACGAATCTCATCCGGAGCTTTCCCGGCTATTTGACCGATCCGTTGCCAAATCGGCCTGTCCGTCAGACGGCGGCGGGGCCCTTTATTTAAGGAAAGAAACAGGCATATCCGGGCTAACGATACGATCCGTTTTTTTTGAAAGCAGCGAAAATAATCCGGAAGTGATTTCATCATTAATTCAGCGAATTGAACAGCAGCAGCCACTCAATGACCGTTATGGTGTGATTCTGGCAGGACTTCCAGCCGCCTGTCGCCGTAAAGGCGTAACTCAACTGCAAACCCTGCTTGCGCTTACCGGTTTCAATCACCCCGTGATTGATTACCGCAAATTAACCGGAGAGTTTGCCACCGCATCGGCGGTGGCAGCCGTGATGGCCGTAAAATTTTTGCAGGAAGGCCAAGTCCCCGAGCCGCTTTGCGAAGACAAGCCTGGGGAATTAGGCGCAAAAGGCGCCCTTATTATCGGTACGGGCGACGTTATCACAGCCATGGAGGTGATGCCCCAATGAAAGTATTGCTCATTTCGGCCAATACACTGAGGGAACCCTACCCGGTTTATCCCCTGGGGCTGGATTATGTGGCCGGTGCCATCGCGGAAAACCACCAGGTGCAAATTGTAGATATGAACACCCTGGACGGATATGATTCACTGGCAGCAGCTATAAAAAAGTTTGCACCGGATGTCATCGGGCTATCTTTGCGCAACATTGACAACACCGACACCACGGACCCGAAGGGATTTTTTGGGCAATACCGTTCTATCGTAGATGTGATCCGCAAAAATTCTGATGCCCGGCTGATTTTGGGCGGAAGCGGGTTCACCATATTTCCGGCCGAAACTATGCAGGCCCTGGGTGCCGATTATGGTGTTATTGGCGAGGGTGAAAGATTGGCGTTATTATTGGATGCCCTTGAAAACCGGAAAGATGCCGGGAAGATGCCGGGTGTCGTCAGCCCTGAGACCCATAGATCCCTCCCGGAACCCTGGAAAGGGAAAATCACCCGCAGGATCAACCCCGATCCTGCCAACCTCCGATTTTACCTGCAAAACGGCGGCATGCTGAACTTGCAGACCAAGCGCGGATGTCACTTTAAATGCGTTTACTGCACTTATCCCCATATCGAGGGTCACCATCTAAGACTCGTGGATCCTGATGAAACAGCCGCTGCAGCGCTCAAACTGCAGGCAAGCGGAGCCAAATATTTCTTTGTTACCGACTCGGTATTTAATGCCGATTGCTCACACAGCCTGGCGGTGGCCAGGGCTTTTAAAAAGAACGGCGTATCCATACCGTGGGGGGCGTTTTTCGCGCCGCTGAAGCAACCCGATGATTATTTTCGGATAATGGCGGATGCAGGATTGACCCATGTGGAATTCGGCACGGATTCCCTGTCAAATTCCGTGCTGGCAGTCTACCGCAAGCCATTTCGGGATCAGCAGATTATTGAAATTCATCAGGCCGCCATCGCCGCGGGTTTGTATGTTGCCCATTATTTTTTGCTGGGCGGACCCGGAGAAAATCCGCAGACGCTCAAAGAAACCCTTGCCGGAGCCAGCAGCCTCGAAAAATCCGCTTTATTCTTTTTTTGCGGCATGCGAATTTATCCGGGAACTGAATTGTACGAAATCGCTGTCAACGAAGGCCAGGTAGAAAGAGGCCTGAGCATTCTCGAACCCGTATTTTACCGGTCACCCTTGATTGATTCGGATAAAATCGTCAGCCAGGTCCGGCAAGCGGCTGGAGATCGAATCAACTGGGTCATCGGTGCCGGTGGGGAAGATACGGCCAAAATAATTTCCGAGCTATATCAACGCGGCCATTGCGGTCCCATGTGGGAGTATTTAATCCGCTTAAGTTAATGGCCCTTTGCAGTTGAATATTTAATAGATTTCATTTAAAGTAGCCTGCCATAATGTGGTATATGTTAAAAAAAATAAACCGTTCCGCAGCAAACGAAATATCAGCCGATATTCACGTTCCGTCGGATTCACCCTGGTTTGACGGGCATTTTCCCGGAGAACCCGTTTTGCCGGGAGTGGCCCAAATCGGCATGGTCTTTGATGCTATCAGAAAAACGCATAACCAGGATTTGAAGGTATCAAGTGTACGCCGGGTAAGATTTAAGGGCATTATCCGTCCCGGTGACCGGTTAAAAATAATTGCCACACCCCTGAAACAAGAAACGGGTTCTTATTCTTTTCGTATTCTGATCCGGGATGAGACGGTTTGCAGTGGTTTAATGGCGGTTCAAAATCAGAAGGAATTTAGAACAAGCATACCCGAAGAAGAGGAGCAAGATTAGGATGTCTACCGGAACTGATGTTGAAAAAATTATCCTGCGCGTAGCGCAAATTATGATTGATGAACTCAAACTGGAAGATGTAACGCCTGAAACATTTGACCCTGAAATTGACCTGATAGACGAGGTGGGAATCGACAGCATGGATCTGGCGACCGTCGCCCTGGTACTGCGGGATGAATATGCCATTCGAATCGATGAAGACGATTATCCTAAATTGACAAGTGTCCGATTAATATCCGAATACCTTGATGATAAGCTCAAAGACCGATCATGAACCGGCTAAGCCGAAAATATGCTGGAGACAATAGATGGATGCCTTAGAAGGGGACCAAACCGCTGCCGCCACGAGGAGCCTGGATAGAGAATGGAAATTCTCAGAAATCATAGCAGACCAAAATATCCACGACCGGTGGGAAAAAATTCGCCAATATTTCTTTTTGCGTGAATCAACCTATGATATGGCCAACCGGTGTAATATCAGGTGCGAAGGCTGCTACTATTACGAAGGCGACAAACAGTTTGCCCGGGAGAACAGGGACCCGGAAGCCTGGCGCGATCTGATGCGGGCCGAGAAGGAACGCGGCATTACCTACGTTGTGCTGGCCGGGGCGGAGCCGTCCATGGCTGCAGAGCTTTGTGAGGTCTGCTACCAGGAAATGCCCCTGGGAACGATTGCGACCAATGGGTTGAAATTCATCCCTGAATCCATCCGATATAAACTACATATCTCCGTCTGGGGCAATGATGAAACCAGCTTGAAAATCCGCAGCGCCAAAAATATGCTGAGCAGACAAATCGAAAATTATAAGGCTGATCCCCGGGCCGTTTTTGTCTATACGTTTACCCGCAACAACATCGACCAGGTCTATGAAGTTGCCGCCAATCTGGCCGAAAATGACTGTAAATTTACCTTCAACATGTTCTCCGCCCCTGTCGGGTATAACGGATCATTGCGCCACACGGCAGATTCCCTGGATAAAACCCGCAAAATCATGATCGATCTGTTGTTAAAATATCCTGAAAACTTGCTTTTTTCGTATTACAACACGGTGGCACACACACACCGGTATGGCCTGCATGATCTTTATGCCTGTCCCTACCCGCGCATGAATCCCTCCACCGATATCGGTCTGGGCCGGTCTTTCCGACAGTATCGAACCGATCTTTCATGGAATAGAGAGGCCGCCTGCTGCGTACCGGATACCGACTGTGTTGACTGCCGGCATTATGCCTCCGGCAGCGCCGTCGTAACAGCCCGTTTGTTCAGACACGCCAATGATCCGGATACGTTTAAAGCCTGGTTAGATTATGTCGACACCTATCTGGCGGTCTGGGTGATGGGATATGAGAAAGGTGAAAATTTGTGCTATCAGCTCATCGCACCGCCTGGACATGAGGTATTTTGAGAGGGTATTTGGTGTTTAGTGTTTTGTAATCAGGTTGTCGGATAGTTCGTACAAAACACAAAATACGAAACACCAAACACTTTATGAGATTGACTATTTTTCATTTCAATAGTTCTAAGCGACAGATATGATTACAGCTTTAAGAAAAGAGACCTTGAAAAAATGATCACTGTCAGTTCCCTGCTGGATCAGGAATGGTACGCGCGCTATAAGGCAATTTCAAAACTCAACATCCGCAGCTCCATCTATGATGTCACCAACAAGTGCAATCTGCGTTGTAAGGGGTGTTTCTTTTTTTCCTCCGACGAACACAAAGCCGCCGCCGAGGAAATGGATACTGCAAAATGGGAAGCCTTTATCGACAAGGAAATGGATCGCGGTGTTAACCTGGCCATATTGATCGGCGGTGAACCGACCCTTTATCTGGACCGGGTGGAGGCCTTTTATAAGCGACTGCCGACGTTTTGTGCTACCAACGGGTTGATTAAAATCTCCCGCGATCGATTTCCGGATATGATGCTGGGCATTTCCCTGTGGGGGGATGAAGCGGATGAAAAAATTCTCAGGGGCAAAGACACCTTCAGTATTTCCAGTAAGAATTATGAAGGCGATCCGAATGTCTACTACCTTTATACCCTGACCCCTAAACAAATTGGTAAAATTGAACACAACATCAGAAAAATTAGAGACACCGGTCTGAAGGTCCATCTGCAGCTGCTATCCAACGATGAGGGGGTGGATGGCTTCAGCTGGCAACCGGAGCAGCTGGAAGCAATCCGGGTTGAAATGGACGATATGCTGGACAGGTATCCGGAAACCCTCATATCCTCCAAATATTATCATGAAATTATTACCACCGGCAAAATGCTGGGACGGTCCTTCGGCTGGAATGAATGTCCTTCCGTTACCCAGCCATTGGACACGCGGGATCCCCAGCCCAAACGCTTGATCGAATTTATTCGCTGGGCTTCCGATCTTAATACCATGCACCGCTGCTGCACTTCTGAAACCAGAGACTGTTCTACCTGTAAAGACGGTGCCGCCCATATGAGTTGGGTAATGGTGAACAAACGGGCCCACATCCGTACCACCAAAGATCTTCAAAACTGGATTGAGGTCTATGAGATGTTTGCCAAGCTGTATCAGTTTATTCCCTGGTAATAAGGGGCTTCGCCCCAAATGGAATATTGGATACAATTGCTTATGTCTGCTAAAAAAGCCGTGATAGTCGGATATGATGCGGTTTCACCGCTGGGGACCGATATGAAGACCCAGTGGGAAAGGGCGCTTAAAGGCGTAAGCGGGGTGGGAAATTTGACCCGCTTTCCAATTGCCGACCATTTTCCGGTTAACATTGCCGGGCAAGTTGAAGATATCGATACCGGAGATTACCCCTTTCTAAGTGCCCGCAAACTGGCACTCTGGCCTTCGCCGATTTTCAAATACGCCATGCTGGTAGTTCACCGGGCGCTTGAAAAAAGCGGCATTGTGATCACACCGGAATTCTCCCCTCGCGTAGCGACGACTTTCAGCTCAGCCGTCGGCGGGCAGGATGCAGTCCTCAACGCCGACCGGCGCATGATCGCCGCCGGCAAACTGCCGCCGCCCTATGCCAATCCCAACTCCTGTATCAATATGGTGGGCGGCAAGATATCCATTTTGACCAATGCCACCGGCCCCATTACCGCCACGGTGACAGCCTGTGCCACCGGGGTTACCTCGATGATTATCGGGGCCATGATGCTGGAACAGGGGCGGGCGGACGTCGTCCTTTGTGGTGCGGTGGATTTTGCCATTGTCGAACCGATCGTGGCCGGATTTGCCACCATGAACGGTGCCTATCAGATCAAGCCTGATCATCCTGATGAGCTTCCCGGCAGGGCCAGTCGACCATTTTCGGTTGACCGCAGAGGTTTTGTTGTATCCGAGGGTGCCGGGAGCATCATTATTGCAACCCGGGAATTTGCTGCGGCCCATGGTCTGAATTATCAGGTTGAAATCGCCGGCTGGGGCATGACGTCGGATGCCCACCACTTTGTGGCCCCCAATTTTAAGACCGTCACCCGATGCATGGCCGATGCTATTGACAATGCCGGCCTATCGTCGCATGATATTGCGGTTGTCAATGCCCACGCGGCCTCCACCAAAATCGGTGATAAAGTTGAATATGAGGCCATAAAAGCCATTTTCGGTGATCACATGCCGCCGGTAACGGCCAACAAATCTTTATTCGGTCATGCCATGGGGGCCTCCAGCGCCATAGAATCCATCTTCGCCATGGAGGGAATGCTCAAGGGTATGGTACCACCGACCATTAATTATACACCGGATCCGGAATTGATACTGGATTGTGTGCCTGAGGGGGCACGCAAACTCGATCAGGAATATGTACTAAAGAATTCTTTCGGTTTTGGCGGATGTAACGCGTGTGTCGTTTTTCGTAGGGTGGCCTAAACGCAAATCGCTTAAGGTTCAAAGGTTCCGGGTACAGGGTTAAAATCGGATCGGATCATAGAACCTCTGAACCTTTGAACGTTGAACCCTGAACCTTTTAAAAGGTACCAGATGAAACCCCCAAAAAACAGACGGGTGTTTGTGGTCGGATACGGCGCGGCCACCGCCCTTGGAAAAACCTTTGATAAAACCTGGAAGCGGGCGGTTGATGGTCAGGCCGGATTTCGAAGATTGACAAGATGCCAGACAGATTCCCGCGCCAATGTGGTCGGCGAAATACCGGACTGGAACCCTACTGCCCTGGATTTTGTTGATCGCAAGGATGCCTCCAACTGGAACGCGGATTATGTTTTTCTAACCATGGCTGTGTGCCAAGAGGCTCTGGGCAGCGCGGGGCTTGAAATCAATGATGAAACCGGTCCCCGGACGGCCTGCCTGATCGGATCGGCGCTAAACGGCACCGATTCGTTTCGAATTGCCATGGACAGGTATGTGAACCAGGGGCCGTTGAAGGTCAGTCCTTATCTGCTTCCCAACCTGTGTGCCAACCTGCCATCGGGAAAAGCCGGAATGTTGCTGGGATTTACCGGCCCGGTATTCTCACCCCAGGGTGCCTGCGCTTCCGGCAATCATGCCATCGGCATCGGGGCCCGGATGATCCGGGATGGTGATTGTGACTTTGTTCTGGCCGGCGGTGTCGACACCTGCCTGATCCCTGAAATAATTCAGGGGTTTGCCAATATGATGGCAACCATCCGGATCGGTCCCAATGATCGCGCCTATGACGACCCAACCCAGGCCTCCCGACCCTTCAGTATTGACCGCAAGGGAATTGTACTTTCCGAAGGTGCCGGCGTGGTGGTTTTAGCAGCTGAGGAAAGTCTTGCAACCTGGGGGTTAACACCCAAGGCAGAGGTATTGGGGGTCGGCTGGTCATCGGATGCCTACCATTTTACGTTGCCAAACGCCGCAACCATTATCTGCGCAATCCGCGAAGCAATTGATGATGCCGACCTACAACCGGATGATATTCAATATGTCAATGCCCACGGAACTTCAACCCTTAAAGGTGATGCAACCGAAATCGAATGTCTGAGAACCGTATTCGGAAGCTCCCTGGGGAAAATACCGGTTTCTTCCAATAAATCTCAGATCGGACATACCTTAGGGGCTTCGGCCGCCATCGAAGCCGCCCTGAGCATCGAAGCCGCCCAGCAGGGAGTGATTCTTCCGACGGTCAACCACATTCAGGATCCGGAATTGGATGATGTTGACGTGGTACCCAATCAGGCGCGACGGCAGCGCTACGAATTCTTTTTATCCAATGCTTTCGGATTCGGCGGCACCAACTGCTGTATCATATTTAAAGGGGTATAATTTGAAGCCGCAACCCTTCATTCCAGAATTACTCGACGGCGACGGGCGCTATGTAAGAGATAAAACCGGCGGTCTGGTATGGCACCGCTGCAAACAACGCACGCTCTACGCCGATACGGACCGCTCCCAGGTCGTCTACCATGCCAATCATCTGCGCTATTTTGAATTCGGCCGGGCTTCACTGATGCGTGATAGCGCCTACCCCTATCGAGAAATCGAGGAAAGCGGTTATGTTTATCCGGTGATAGAAATCGGCGTCACCTACTACGCCTCCCTGTATTATGATGATGTCATCTGTATCCATACCCGGCCGTCGGTACTTGAGAGGGTAAGGCTGCGCTTTGATTATGTGATTACCCATGAGTTGACCCATGAAATTGTCTGCAAAGGCTTCACGCGCCACTGTGCCATCAATGCTTCCGGCATACCGGTAGAGGTAGATGAAAAGACGGCTCACCTATGGCAGATCTTCCCCAAATAAATAAGACGGTTCGTCTGCCGGTTGGAATCGCTGTTTTTCCCTATCTCCAGGACCACCGTTTTGAAGGAAGTGCCGTGTACCCGGCTGTGGAAGCCATGCAGGTTCTGGGGCAGGCAGTCAAAGAATTTGCGCCGGAGACCAATATCACAGCTATTACGGACACCGCCTTTGATAAATTCCTTTTTATTCCACCCGACACAAAAAAAATTGACGCCCTGTGCAGCATCACGCTCTTTGAAAACGGTGATATCACCGCCGTATTGCAGACCAAAAACAGGTCGAAGAATGCTGCCATCACCCGTATCAAAGAGCATGTAACCGTCCATTATACCTGTATAAAGCCGAAGGTTGCCGCGTATCTCCATAATCCCCTATTGTTCGGGGAAAGCGGTTTTCTGGAAATTTCGCCGGATCAAATCTACCACGAGCTTGTCCCTTTCGGTTTAGCCTATCAAAATATCTCGGAAAACCTTACCATTCATAAAAGCGGAGCGATTGCAAAACTTCGAGCTCCGATAATAAGCGACTCCATCGATCCAACCGGACAGTTGGGTTCACCGTTTATCCTGGATGCAGCCTTTCATGCCGCCTGCGTTTGGGGGCAGCGATATAGCGGGGTGGTTGCGTTTCCCGTGGGAGTTGCAAAGCGGCTTATCGTCAAACCGACCCGGCCGGGGAATACCTATATCAGCACCGCCATTCCAGTCCAAACGGATTCGGAAGTGTTGGTATTTGACATTTATATTTACGACGAAGATAATACCCTTTTTGAAATTGCTCTGGGCGTCCAGATGCGGGATGTAAGTGGTGGAAAAATGAAACCGCCTGAATGGATTATGGAAAGTCGGGGAAAAATATAGATCAGAAAGGAACACAATGATGAAGAGAACATATAACTTAATTATTCTTATTATTCTTGTTCTCCTTTACACGGGCTGCACGGCCTCCCTACCGAATGATCATCCCGTGGGGCCTAAAACCTACAAAAACTCGTTGGATATCCGCATAATGGGCGCGCGCCGCACATACCTGGTACATATCCCGGCGGCTTATAACCCCCGGAGTGCCCTCCCGCTGGTGGTCGTCATCCACGGCGCATTTGATACCGCCCAGGGTATGGAAAAATTCTCCGGTTTCAGTGACCTGGCCGACAGGGAGAACTTTATTGTTATGTATCCCAATGGAATGGGAATATTCGGATTTTTTCAGCATTGGAACGCCGGACATTGCTGCGGTAAAGCGGCCAGTGATAAGGTCGATGATGTCGGGTTTGTAGCGGCTGCTATCGAGGATGTGAGGTCCCGCTTAAAGATCGACCCCGATCGCATCTATATGGTGGGATTTTCCAACGGCGGCATGCTGGTGTATCGATTTGCAGCCGAAAGGGGTGACCTTCTGGCGGCCGTTGCACCGTTGGCAGCATCCATCGGCGGCCAGCCTTCGGCGGAGGAGCCGGAATGGCGAATCCCGGATCCCATCCAGCCGCTTTCGGTGATCAGTTTTCATGGTCTGGCTGATGATGACATCACTTATAGAGGCGGCGTCAGTCTTCATCGAGGAGGAACCCAGACGTTTTGGCCGGTCGAAAAATCAATCGAATTCTGGGTCAGGCATAATGGCTGCAACCCCAAAGCAGCCGACACCAACTTAAGAAACGGACGCGTCCAAATTAAATCCTGGGGGGTTTGCCGCAACGATACCGAGGTGACCCTTTATCTCATCGAAAACTGGGGCCATGTCTGGCCCGGAAGGTATTTTACTGCTGATCTGGCTGAAGATGACCCTCTCAAAAATTTTGACGCCGCTGAAATAATCTGGGATTTTTTTAAATCTCATCGCAGAAATCAGTAGAGGTTATTTGTTAATGGTTTTTGATATTGAGATTCATACTGGGACACGGACAGCGGTTTATGGCGGATGAAAACCCTAATACTATCAATCATATTCGCTTATTTGGCAGGCTCCATAAATTTTTCGATTCTGCTGTTTAAAATTTTGGGGAAAGAGGACCCGCGAGGGGAGTTCAGCGGCAATCCGGGTGTCGTCAATGTTTACCGACAGGCAGGATTGCCCACGGCTGCCCTGGTATGGTTGCTGGATATGGGACGGGCCATTGGTGTCGCCCTGGTATGCATTAACCTGCTCTCAACTGCTCTGGTGCCCATCGGCGGCCTGGCCTTAATACTGGGCAACCGTTACCCCTGCTTTCACCAATTTCGCGGGGGAAAGGGGGTGGCCAATTATCTCGGATTTACAACAATCATCGCACCGATGGCTGCCGGAATCTCGGCTCTGGCCTGGCTGGCAACATTCGCCCTGATTCGCATCCCCTTTGTTGGATCGTTTGTGATGGTAGGTATCCTGGGTGTCGGCACCCTGCCGGCCTGTAATTTTGATCCACGGTCCACTGCAGTCGTGCTGGCGACCGTGGGGTTGATCTATTACGGTCATCGGCGCAATATTTCAGAGGAAATACTTAAAAGAAAGGAGGCCAAAATCAGTCGGCAATAATAAAAGTGCTGGTATCCCGCCATCACATAAACATTGATTAAGATATTTTAGGTCTTAGGTGTCAGAAAACAGAGGATAGAGGATTTCGAATTCGGAATGGTCTGGTTGTCCCACGCAACCCGTAACCCGTAACAGGTTAAGTATTTTTGCTCACCCATTTTTCCACGGCAACCCGGGTGGCCCAGCGCAGAAAAATTTTTGTATAGTTGTAACCGGCAAGATACATTCCGAGCAGAAACACCAGATGGGACAATCCGTATACCAAAGGCCCGCCAATGGCAATCAGTAAGGGTCTGTTAAGATAAATGGCAAGGGCTCCTAACACGCTGATGGCGGGCCAACCGATGATATAGCTGAAACAGATGGCCGATACACCAAGAATAACGCGGATAGAGGGCTTTTCCTTAAAAGCGCTTAAATCAGCTTTATCCTCGATTGCGGAACGAACATATTCGGTTTCGGATATTCGCTTGATAATGCTCATTTTATTATTCGGGTAGAAGTGGTTTCAAGACCTCAGATTAGGTTCAAGGGCAAGGCGCAGGCCGATGGAAAAGCGCAGCATACACGGTAGTATGTGAGCATTTTGAAGAGGCCTGTGATGCACCTTAGCCTAATAAAATAGGCGCTGAATCCGGCTTTGCGGGGCAACGCGGCCATTGAACCTAATCTGAGGTCTTGAAACCACTTCTTGATAAATTTGTAAAATCTATCTTAACACAGGTTCAAATTTTTAGAAGGGGAAAAGTCAAATGCCTCCGAGGAAAAAAAATTCAATCGGTTTGATGTATGCTGGGATTAGTGTGCTATTAATGGTCACCATGTTGTTGGGGTGCGCGGAAACCCCGGTTACCGGAGGGAGCGTTGATCATACCAATCTCAAAGACGGAACATATGAAGGCAGCTACCGGGGCGGGCCGAACAAAGCTACGGTTCAGGTGACCATTAAAGACAACAGCATTGTCAATATCGAAATTTTACAACACCAGGCCTGGAGGGGCGGTATCGCCGAAGCGGCGATCGTTGAAAGAATCATCGCCAACCAGTCTACAAAAGTCGATGCAGTCAGCGGGGCGACCAACAGCAGTCGCGTGATTATGAATGCTGTTCAAAACGCCATTGAGAAAGCTTATGGGAATTAATTCCTGCAATGAACGCTGAGACGCTTGATACATACTGGGGGTATTTTGACAAAGTCTACTGCATCTCAATCGAAGAGCGGGCAGACAGACGCGCCCATGCTAAAGTACAATTTGAAAATGTCGGTCTGGCCGATAAGGCGGAATTTGTCATATTTCAAAAGCATCCGCACAATTGTGAAGAAGGTATATTCAACTCCCATATGGCCTGCATAAAAAAAGGGCTTCAGGCAGGGGCCGGCAATATCGTCATATTCGAAGATGATATTCTGTTCGAACGCTTCAGCCCGGCCGGTCTAAAAAACTGTGTCGATTTTTTATCAGGCACCGACTCTTGGAACGCACTGTTCTTTGGATGTTTGGTTTCAAACAGTAAGAAGACCGAGAACCGATCGGTATTGAAAATAAAGTATCGCTGTCTGGCCCATGGCTATGTTTTAAATCGCCAATTCGCCGAATCGCTGATTAAAACCCAATGGCAGGGAACACCGTATGATGACCTTCTGAAAAATTGGCCCGACCATTTTTATGCCGCCTATCCCGCCTTTGCGTTTCAGAGCAACTCCCGCACGGACAATAGCAGGAAAATGGGCCTTGATAGATTTCGAAGATTATTGGGCGGGCTCGGACGAATCCAAAAATGGAATGAGTTTTATCATCGCCACAAACTGCCGGTCATCGCAGCGCATGTTATGATACTGGTTATTATTATGAAACTGATTTTAGCCTATTTCGGATTTGAAATTTACTGAGAAAAGTCAACTCTATCACAAAATTCAGCAAGCATATGAATTCAAACTCTTTTCACTGGCGCCGCGTCATCATAACTCTGGTTGTGGTGACCGCCTTATTTGCTGTCGGATTGTCTCGTTTAGACATCGAAGCGGATATCGTCAGCTTTCTGCCGAAGGGGGATCCCGTAATTTCCGACGCCCTCTATATTTTCAAAAACCACCCGATTCAAGACCAGCTTATCATCGACGTCAGTCTAGCGGAGGAAAATTTAGATCTCCTGGTTGAATGCGGCCGGCGGGTTGAACAAAGCCTGCGTCAAAGCAAACTATTTAAAAAGGTGGGCTTGCAGGATTTTCAATCCCTGATACCGGATCTGGCATTTCATATTTTAAACCATCTTCCGCTGCTGTTCTCAACTGAAGATCTGCAAATTCAAGTCGAACCATTGCTGAATCCTCACAAAGTTAAAGATAAAATTTCTGATATGCAAATATCACTGTACAACCTCGAGGGCATCGGGCAGGCTGAATTCTTTTCCAAAGACCCCCTGGGGCTTAAGAATATCGTAATGGCCCGGCTGGTGCACCTGGCGCCAACCCAATCTGCAAGGGTCTACAAAGGCCAACTCATTTCAAAAGACAGCCGGCACCTGCTGGTCGTCGCCGATTCAGCCGCATCTAGCACCGATACCGCCTTCGCCCGGCAGGCAACTGCGTTGATAGAAACGATCGCGGCGGATGTCGCACAGCTTTATTCGAAATCCGGCCACAAGGTTACCCTGACGCCGATGGGCGCCTATCGGATGGCCCTGGATAACGAGCTTATTGTGAGAAAAGATGTCCGCAATGCCATCCTGTTCGCAACCATCGGCATTATGCTGCTGCTCATCTTCACCTTCCCGCGACCCTATCTGGGATTGTTATCCCTGCTACCGGCAATTGCAGGTGCGATGACGGCCTTTTTCGTGTTTTCGCTGATCCACGATTCGGTTTCCCTCATGGTGCTCGGGTTCGGCGGGGCCATCATATCGATATCTGTCGATCACGGAATTGCCTACCTGTTGTTCCTGGATCGGCCCTATAAAACCTATGGCAAAGATGCGTCGAAAGAGGTTAGGGCCGTTGGACTGGTGGCGGCCCTGACGACCATCGGTGCTTTTGCAGCCCTGAATTTCAGTGGATTTCCTATTCTGGAGCAACTGGGTCAGTTCACAGCCCTTGGTATTTCTTTTTCGTTTATTTTTGTTCACACTGTTTTTCCCATGATTTTCCCTGAGATGCCTGCCGCCCAGTCAAGGCGGATGCCGCTTCAAAATCTGGTTAACAAATTCGCCGGAACTGGCAAAAAGGGCGCCCTGGCGGCGCTCCTTTTCGCCGTTGTCATGCTTTTTTTCGCGAAACCGGATTTTAATGTCAGCCTCAGTTCCATGAACACGGTGAGCACGGAAACCAAAATTGCAGAAGAAATGGTTTCAACCGTTTGGGGCATGGTATTCAATAAGATCTATTTAATGACGGAAGGTGAAACGCTGAACGAACTCCAGCAGAAAGGGGACCGGCTGGTGGACATGATGGCAAATGAGCGGCGGTCCGGTGAGCTGTCCTCAGGCTTTGTTTCTTCAATGGTCTTTCCCGGCAAGGAAAAACAGCAGCAAAATTTTGCAGCCTGGAAAAAATTTTGGAATCGTCCGCGGGTCACCGCACTGGAAAATTCAATAAAGGACGCCTCTTTGAAGCTTGGCTTCACCGTTGATGCGTTTAAGCCGTTTTTTGAAATGCTAAATACAAATTCCTATGACTCTGAAGTCATGGCCATCCCCGAAAAGTTTTTCGGATTAATGGGCATCATAGCCGATCCGGAAAAAAAGACCTGGTTGCAAGTCAGCAGCCTGACAACCCAAAAGGGCTATAGGGCCGAGGCATTCCATGCCAAATACAACACGCTGGGGAAACTGTTTGATCCCAACTTTTTTTCGCAAAAATTGGGAAGGCTGCTGTTTGCCACCTTTGCGAAAATGCTGGTAATTATTGGATTGAGCGTGATGGTTCTGTTGTTCCTTTACTTTGTTGACCTGCCATTGACCTTAATATCCCTGCTGCCCGTCCTATTTGCACTTATCAGCACCCTTGGAACGCTGAAGCTGATCGGTCATCCCCTGGATATCCCCGGATTGATGCTGGCCATCATCGTCGTCGGTATGGGCATTGACTATTCACTTTTTTTTGTCCGTTCTTATCAGCGATACGGTGATCCGGCCCATCAATATTTCGGCCTGATCCGCATGACCGTTTTCCTGGCAGGGACATCCACCATTATCGGATTCGGCGTTTTATGTTCGGCCCAGCACTCCCTGTTGAGAAGCGCCGGTATCACGTCCCTGCTTGGCATTGGTTATTCTCTCGTCGGGGCATTTGTCATCCTGCCGCCGCTGTTGAAACATCGGCTTCGGAGCCGAAAAAAAGACGGCCGCCTGGACGGAAGTATTCGAGATCGGGTATTAAGACGTTTTAGAAATTTAGAAGCCTATCCCCGATTATTTGCCAGGTTTAAAACGCACTTCGATCCGATGTTCACGGAGCTGCCCCGATTATTGGAATCTTGCAAAGAAATTAACCATATTATGGACATTGGCTGTGGCTATGGCGTGCCGGCCGCCTGGCTGCTCGAGCGCTTCCCCGGTGCCAAATTAACCGGAATCGACCCGGACGCCGGCCGGGTTCGGGTTGCTTCCAGGGTTGTTGGCAAGCGCGGCTCGGTTAAAACCGGTGGTGCTCCTGATATACCGGCTGTATCGCAACCGGTGAACCTTGCAATTATGCTGGACATCGTTCATTTTCTCAACGATGATGAGCTGAAGCTGACATTTAAGCAATTTTTCGATTGCATCAACCCTGGAGGCCATCTGATCCTAAGAGCCGCTGTACCGCCGACACGCCGTGCTCCCTGGGCCTGGTGGCTTGATAACTTCAGGCTCAAGCTCGACCAAATCCGGCCCAATCATCGATCCCCTGAAAGCATTGAAACCATGCTCATTGAAACCGGTTTCATTGTTGATCAAACCAAGCCTTCGGGTGCCAACGGAGAACTCGTCTGGTTTATGGTAACTAAAAATAAGGTCGAATGAAAGAAATTGAATCCGACAACTTGTCATTTTTCACGGCTGCAAAAACAGGCCTGGCTGCCTTCCTGCTGGCAACAATACTTATCGTTGTCGATGGGTGGCTGGCCGTTATTCCTTTAGCTGGATTTCTTTTGATCTGTCTGGCCGCTCCCTTTTTCCCCCGGTTTGGATTTTATCTCCCGGTGATCTGCAAGGGTAGTTCAGGGAAAATGGCCGTGGCCATCACCTTTGATGATGGTCCCGATCCTTTGACAACCCCGCTGCTGTTGAAACTCCTTGAAAAATATCAGATAAAAGCCACCTTTTTTATTACCGGAGAAAAAGCGGCCCGACACCCAAAGCTTGTAAAAGCGCTGGTGCGGCAGGGACACCTGGTGGGAAATCATTCTTATAACCATAGTTACCGGATGCTTTTTAAAACCAGCCCGGCGATTGTGAAAGATATTGAAGCCGCGCAAAAAGTGTTCAACGATTTTGGAATCCGGCCAATAGCCTATCGCCCGCCGGCGGGTATCACCAGCCCCCGACTGCGGTCAGCCCTATTGAAAACCGGCATGTATTTGGTCAATTTCAGCTGCCGCTCTCTGGATGGCGGCAACCGCCGGATAAACAATCTAGCGAAGAAGATAATCGATCGCATTCGCCCTGATGACATTGTTTTACTACATGACCTCCGGCCGCCTGATGAAAGTTTAATTTCTGCCTGGTTAAACGAGATTGAAATTCTTCTGGTGGGCGTCGATGCTAAAGGTTTAACAGTTCTGCCGCTGTCCGAGCTGATTGGAAAGCCGGTTATGATAAAAGCCGCACAATGAAAAATTATGAAGAAAGGGAAAAACAAAATGGCCATGTCAATAAGCGTGTTAGGCCTTGGTATGATGGGACGCCCCATGGTCCGCACGCTCCTGGAAGCCGGCTGCGATGTGCGGGGCTGGAATCGATCAGAGCTGTCCCCGGATCTGACAGAAGGCCTTCCGCTGTGCCACACACTGGAAGATGCTGCCCGGGCGGATGTATGCCTGATGATGCTGCTGGATTCAACCGCTGTTGATGGGGTTCTCGAGCAATTGGAACCCTGTTTGGAGGCCGGCCAGGTGGTAATGGACATGAGCAGCTCAGACCCGACTCGTTCCACTATCCATGCTCAACGCCTGGCTGCCAGAGGAATCGGCTGGATCGATGCGCCGGTTTCAGGCGGGCCGGAAGGTGCTGCTGCCGGCACCCTGGCAATCATGGCCGGTGGCACAGCTCCGGATTTTGAAAGCGTTGGACCTGTGCTCAACATCCTGGGCGGCAACGTGGTCCATGTCGGGGGACCGGGAATGGGACATGTCGTTAAAATTATCAACCAGGTAATTGTGGGGCTGACCATTGAGGCTGTGGCTGAAGGCTTGACTCTGGCCGAAAAATCGGGTGTGGACCCTCGACTGGTATAACAGGCATTAAAAGGCGGTTTTGCCGACTCGAAGATTTTACAATTGCACGGAACCCGCATGATCCAACGCAGCTACGAGCCGGGAGCCAAAGCAACCATCCAGCTCAAAGATTTAAGACTGGCCCAGGCGTTGGCAGAAACAGCGATGGTCAGGCTTCCCCATGTGGAAAGCCTGATAAAGTTTTATGAGAAGCTCATCGCCCAGCAAGATGGGGGACTGGATCATTCAGCCATACACAAACTATTGTGGACTTGACGGCCTTTCAAGATATTCGTCAAATTAGTTCTTGCATATAGAATCGGTTCACCTCCGAGGCCCACAAACCGCAGGGATTAAGCATAACGAGATCCAGCCAGGCATTTCGAAACAAGGGTGGTGAGATCTTTAATTTCGCTGCCATTGTAGATAACCCGGCCTTTTGGGTCTAAACACAGTTTGCCATAGGATGATGTTTCCCCGGCGTGGGATTTCTCAAGCATGAAAAAAACAGCACCGGGCGCTACTTTGCTGGGTTCACCAAAAATCCCTGGACATCCCACATCACAAACACCACCAAGAATTTTTTTCACATCCCCCCGGGTAATATTATCCAGTGCAGTTTGCAAGCCAGCCAGCCCTGTAGGGCGCTGTTCGGTGACGACATAATTGATTCCTGTAAGCCCAAAGCGGATCGCAGCTTCTCCCAGAAAGCCGTTTGCCAAGGTGTATGAAAACAGGGCCGGACTGGCATGGGCACCCCTGTCCGGAATTACCGTTTTATAGTAGTCGACATCCGTTCCCAAACAACCATAGAAAGTAGATGCAATAATGCCGATATCGCGTTCCCGGGTCCACTCAGATAGACCCGCATCTATCAACGCCAAAGCCGTGGCCGTCAATCCCAACCGGGAATATTCATCCATTCGCCTGAAATTGGGATAAGGTTTTTTAAACATATCGGCGGGATTAATTTCAGGCAACTGTCCCGGTGGCATGGCAAAGCGCTGATGCTCCCGGCCGCGTCCCAGGCCGGCTGCCGTCACCCATCCGATTCCGGTAATTTCAGCATCCATTTCGGACTTATCTCCCTAAAACAAGGGCGGCATTGACACCGCCAAAGCCGGAATTAGTTGTTAGCAGATAATCGCCGGAAACAGCCTGCGTCCCGGAGCTTACCTGGCCCTCGGCGCCCTTTTCCGGGTTAGAGAATCCAACGGTTGGGGGAACCATCCGGTTTGAAAGGGCTTTGAGACCCAAAATAATCTCCAGGCCCCCGGCCGCTCCCAGGGTATGCCCGATGGCACCCTTGACGGAATACATAGGCAGCTTGCGTTGGCCAAACACCTGCCGGAAGGCATTGAGCTCCATTAAGTCATTGTAAACCGTGCCGGTTCCATGGGCACTGATGGCAGCAATGTCTTCCGGTTTTTTTTGCGCCGACCACACGGCCTGGTTAACGGCCTGGACCAGGCCCCGGCCACTTTTGGCAGGGGCTGTAATATGGGTGGCATCATTGGCTATGCCCCAGCCAAGTATGGTCCCCAGTTGATCACGGTTTTCTCGCCGCGCCCGGGCGGCACTCATTAAAAGCAAGGCGGCGGCGCCCTCTCCGAGCGAGAGCCCTTGACGGTCACGATCAAAGGGCCGGCAGGCAAACGGTGACAGCGCCTTTAAGGCCGAAAATCCCGAAAAATGATATTCTGTTATCAGGTCCCCGCAACACACCAGCACCGCCTCAGCTCGACCGGATTCAATCAGGGCCGCACCATGGGCGACAGCAATGGTAGAGGAGGCACAGGAGGCACTGACACAGATACCGTTGCCGGTCAGGCCGAACTTTGCACTGACAATATCCGCCAGAGAAGAAAGCAAGACATCCTGAAACCCGGTAGAATTGCCGTGACAAAATGACTCCAGATTATCGGCACCCGACTTAATGGTCGCAGTCATCAGGGCAGCATCTGACGGCACCGGTCCCATTCCACGAAACAGGCGGTCCAGCAGATCCTGCAGCATGGAGCGGTCGCCGGAGGATTTTAGATCATTGATGTGGGCGGCAATTTTTGATTTATAGTGGTCCTGATCCACGGGGAAGCGTGTGATCGGCCGGATGGCAGTTTCACCTGCCATGAGTCCCAGCCACAGCGAATCCAGGTTGTTTCCCAGGGCGGTAACCGCTGCGGCATCGGTAACGACGACCCGGCCGGCTTCTTTATTTTTTAAGTTATCAACACTCACGCATCACCTTTTCAAAAAAATCGCCCAATCATCAATATCACCGAATTCATCCCCCGATTATCGTCATGCAATCCGGCATTTGAGATGTGAGAGATCCGAACCGCGCCGAAAAACGGAGGGCCGGAATACACCTTTATCTCTGTCCCGATTCCAGCCTGGGGATAAAAATTAAACCGTGATCCCTGGCCTTCGACATGAAAGTCGGTATAGATCACACCGATGCCACCTTCAATATAAGGATTCAATCGACGGCTGGAAATAAAATTAAGATAATACGGGGCCATCATGCCGACCGAAATCATACCACGGGTTCGAGGAGATGTCGTCAGTCCGGCGGTGCCTTCGACTTTGAAGCGTAAAGCTTCCGGTGCCCAATGATGCCACACTTTATCATAATCCCACATGACAAAGCCCGCTAGCTGAACAAAATAGATACCCTCATCGGGGTCGAATGTATCGCCCAGCACCGCCGCCATGCCATAGCGCGTCGGGATTTTGTCCACCTCATCGTCTCCGGCGCAGGCGAATTGCGTCGGGCCAAGCAAAACCAGCAGCAGCGCGAGACTATAGAGCAGTTTTATTATTACGGTATTCTGCATGACGCCATTCCGCCTGGGCGAAACCCCTATCTTATTTCCGTTGATGCTTCGGCATGTTCGGAAGGACGATAATTGACCAGTACCATGCCCAGGCTGACCATGATCAATGCCAGAATCAGGTTGGGACTGATGGCTTCCCCCAGAATTAATATCCCGCTGAAGATCACACCAAATACCGGTGTGAAAAATGAAAAGGCGTGCAGCAGGCTGACCGGGTAACGGGAGACCATTACAAACCAGACCAGATAACTGAGAAAAGCGACAATGATGCACTGGTAAAACAGGGAAAAGCCGGTCAACAGAGAAAATCCACTCACCACAGGATGCTCTAGTGCCAGGCTGAATACAAATAAAAACGGTGCTGAAAAAAACAGCTGGTAAAACAGAATCTGTAATGGATCAGCCCGGCCGGCCAGGTATTTTTTTATGTAAACGGTGGTCGTCCCCCACAGGATGCCGGCAATCAGAAACAAAATATCCCCCGGCAAGGCCTCGAATGATAAGGTCCCTAAATTTTTTAGAAACAATACGACCAGGCCGCCGAATGCCAGTACAAGGCCGATGGCTTTCCAGCGGTTGAAGCGATCGTCGACCAGGAAAAAATGCGCCCCCAGGGCTGCGACAAATGGCGCCGTGTACAGGATCACATAGCCGCGGGAAGCCAGGGTATATTTGAGTCCCACAAACATGAGACCGAATTCGGTGCCAAATAGCAGGCCGGCAACCACCCCGTGAAAAATAATCATTTTGGATGGGAAAAGGGCCAGCCCCTTGGCTTTCATCCAGATGTAAAGGCATACGGCGGCAACCAGTGATCGAATACCGGCCATGAACAAAGGGGCGATATCCCGGGTGGCCAGTTTAACAAAGGCCATATTGCTGCCCCAGATCATCGCAATAATCAATAAAACGGCAATCGGCCGCCACTGGAGCTGGGCCCGGTATATGGAAGCGAATTGTTTCAAGGGCAGATTGCTCCTGTCACGAAATCGATAAGGGCTTTTTAAGCAGTATTTCACGAATTCCGTTGCGGTAGCGCAGGGACTTGACAATAATGAAGCCGGTTAACATAGACATAAGGGCCCGGTTGTGGCGACAGTGCCAGGCAAGATTTAAATGGGGTTGGACACGATAGTTTATCCGGTAGCCATTTTGAATAATAAAAGAATTAACCCGGGCGGGTGAGGGTGGCTTTTCAAAAGCGGTCAGCATCAGCAGTCCCCCCGGCTGCAGCATGGAAAGACACAGCTCCAACAGTTGGCTTACCTTTTTATCGTCCAGGTGATCGCAAAGATCCCAGAGATGGATTCCATCAAAAAATCTGGCAGGATAGTCGAGATGCCTCCAGACATTGCGGGAATGACGCGCTACACTTTGCTCCCGGATCAATCGTAGAAACATGTCGCAGACATAATGCCTTCTCAACCGGCTCGCAAAAAACATGATATTCTCTTCACACACAGGTCCCACGTCAAGCATCTGACCATCCTTTAGCCGTACAAGCGGGTCGATGAGCAGTTTGAGAATCTCGCTGGTGTAGCTTGCCGGGTACAACGCAGCATTTGGATCTCTCTGGTCCGGTGTGATCGAAGTCGCCAAAAACTACATCTCCTTTTTATCGCTTGGCGATGTCGCGCCCGGTGCCTTGCCGGTCTCAGGGGCAGCCGTTGCATTGGGCTTCTGGGCTGCGGTGGATTTCCGGTTCGGCTCCCGATCCAGCTCGATCATCCCTTTGATATAGGCACCGTCCTCAATAGAAATACTTTTGGCCCTGATCTCTCCATAAAAATCAGCCTGCCGGGTAACTTCAACTTTTTCATGGGATTTAATATTTCCTTTAAATTCGCCGCTGACACTTACATTCTGCGCAGTAATTTCACCTTCCACCTGCCCGTTGGGACCGACCCTGAAATTATGCTTTCCCAATTCGATGTTGCCTTTCATCGAGCCCTCGATCTCTAAATTTTCCTCACCACGGATACTGCCTTCGATGGAGATATGTTCACCGATGACAGTCTTTTCTTGACTGGCAGTTGATCTGGAGAGAAAGGTTGCACTCTTACTTTCAGGGGGTCTATCTTGAGAAACCGCTTTACCGCTTTCAGTTTTTTTATTTTTTCCTAACATAAGGCCTCCCAAATATAAGTTAATTGTTATTCGTTATTGGTTATAATTCCCAAAATTTATTGACCCAGCATTTCTTCTACCCACTCCAGGCTTAACTCCATTAACTTCCCGCGATTGGGTCGTCCGGTTTCAGGATCACAGCTGATCATCTCGTAATACAGGGCAATGGCTTTATTAAAGTCTTCCTCTTCAAATATCTTTTTGCCGGAATCAGGGCCGTCCGGTTTAGGGTCAAAGAGCCGCGCAGGCAAACGGTCATCTTTAATCGAAAAACCTTCGCGGCTGTTAAACGCCCGGGCCAGCATAGAGCCTCTCTCGGCCGCTCTCAGCAGTTCATAGAGACTGGCATTCCATCCGGTCACGGCATTTAAGGATTGCACCATGATATCCAGCGGCATCACCCCCCGGGGAGCATAGCCGAAGACACACAGTCCCAGAGCATCCATCATCCGCCACAGTTTTTCCAGCTGCATATAGCCACGAACTTTTTCATTGGTAATCTCGGTGGCTGGCATGGGGTTGTAGATGCCCAGGGGCTTAACAGATTTAAACATTGACGAGTTTTCGTCGGTAAACATAGGGTCATGGGCGGCGGTCATATGATCTGCGCCGTAAGTGCTGACCGCAAAGCCGATTCCTACCCCGACTTTTACGCGCGGATCGTGCATGGAAATCTCCTGGCCTTTGACCGAAAGGCTGCAGGGTTGGCCTTCAACACCCCATTTTTTAGCCAGCCGGGCAGACCCTTGAGCCAGCACATCACCGAATCCTTCCCGCCGCGCGATTAATTCAAGCAGTTGGATCATCATATCGGCATCGCCGAAACGCAGTTGCATACCGCCGGTGTCCTCAGCGGTAATAACACCTTCCTGAAAACACTCGCAGGCAAAGGCAATGGTCATTCCGGCGGTTATGGTATCCATACAATAGCGGTTGCAAATCTCATTGCCCTTGGCAATGGCTTTCAGATCAACAATATTGAGATTGGTTCCCAGGGCCGCAATGGTCTCATATTCAGGTCCGCCGTAGCGTGAATCGATGCCATACTTAGGATCATCCAACGCAATTCCGCGCTTGCATTTGATCGTGCAGGAGTAACATCCCTTTCTTCTTTGAAGCAATAGTGTGTTGTAGGTATCGCCGCTGACCGGGGCGGAATCGTCAAGTGCGCTACGCCTGAAGTTATCCACAGGTAGCGCCCCTGCGGCAGACAGCAGTTCAGGAAAACCGGTCGTCCCATAAGTATATAGCGCTTCTCCCAGGGGATTGTCGCGAAAGCTTCTGGCATAATTCTTCGCTGTCCGGTTCAAGAAATCACGGTCGAAAAAATTGATCTTTTCAGATCCCAAGGCGGCGACCGCGCGCAGATTTTTTGAACCCATCAGGGCGCCAAATCCATTGCGACCGTTAAAATGACCCAGGTTGTTGGTAATGTTGGCAAAAAGGACCTGGTTCATTCCGGCAAGACCGGTCTGGGCCACCCTGATGTTGCTGCTGCCCAATTCATCCCGAATGGCATCTTCAACTTCTTTCGAACCCAATTGATAAATAGGTGTCGCATCTTTAATTTCGGCCTTGCCGTCATTTACAAAGAGATAAACGGGTGTTTCGGATCGTCCGCCAAACACCACGGCGTCAAAACCGGCCTTTTTAAGCTCCGGTCCGAAAAAGCCTGCGGCTTCTGACTCGGCTGCCGTTCCGGTCAGCGGTGACTTTCCGACCGCGGCAAATCGACAGGAGGCTGCCAGAGGGGATCCCGTCATTACGCCGGTGGCCAGCACAAGGATATTTTCCGGTGATAAAGGATCGACCCGCGGTGGTACCGTTTTCATCAGGTAGTGGTAGCCAATCCCCCTGCCGCCCAGGTAGCTTCGGAAAAAGGCTTCATCCTTTTCTTCTATATCAATTTTGCGCTTCGTTAAATCTACATGCAGTATCCTGCCGGTGTAACCGTAGTTCATCTGATTTCCTCCCCCGATGATGATTCAGTAGATACATCGAGCCAAGTATAGGATAAAGATCGCGCCATGTCAAAAGATCGATAGGATAGAAAGGCAGGAAAGTGCCCGATTGTTTATAATTAAATGTTTGCCAAGAGCCACAAGATATTGTGGTTCTTTTTTCTTGACCCCCAAACAACGCTTCACTATACTTTCGGCGATATTCATATTTCCAAATATCAGAATATGTCTTCGGTGCGAGGTGAAGAATGCCAGCTATGAGATTATTTAAATACATCTCACTTTTTTTTCTTATCGCCCTGCCGGCGGCCTGCGGAACTACCAAAAGCATGACGGTGGCATCGACGGCATCGCTGCTGGAAGATGTTGCCAGGGCTTCCTACAAACAATCCGACTTGAAGCTGATCCGCGAAGGCATGCCGTCCTATTTGATGTTGATCGACGGCATGGTTGAGGCCCTGCCCGACAACAAAAAATTGCTCATCACCGCCGCTCAAAGCTATGCATCCTATGCATCAGCATTTATCGAGGATGAGGACAAAGCCTATGCCCTTACGTTGTATGCCAAGGCCAAGACGTATGCCTTAAGAGCCCTGGAGCAAAGCGGTTTTAAAAACCCGCTGTCGCGACCCTTTGATGATTTCGAAAGCGGACTGCAAAAAACAAGTAAAAAAGATGTTTCCTATCTTTTCTGGGCAGCATCATGCTGGGGCAGCTGGATTAGCCTGAACCGGGGGTCCATGGCGGCGATGGCTGAACTGCCCCGGGTTGAATCGATGATGAAACGGGTTCTGGTGTTGGATGAGACCTTTTACTACGGGGGAGCGCACATTTTTATGGGAATTTTGGAAGCATCAAAGCCCCGGATTGCCGGAGGGGACTTAAACATTGCCCGGGATCATTTTCGAAAGGCAATTGAACTGGGGGATGGTAAATTTTTAATGACCGAAGTCTATTTTGCCGACTATTATGCCAAAAAAGTCTTTGACAGGGAGCTTTTCATGTCGACTCTGGAAGATGTTCTGAAAACCCCGGCTGATATCGAGCCGGAATTAACCTTGCTCAATTCAGTGGCCCACACCAGGGCCAAAAAATTGATCGACGCGGCAGATGATTTTTTTTAGAAGTTATCTCAAAATGCCATGGGAGAGACTATATGAAAATAAAGGCATTATACAGCATTGCCCTTGTAACGCTTTTGCTAATCACCACAGGTGGTGATGCAGTTTCGAAAACGACGGTCATCAAACTGGCAACTCTGGCACCGGAGGGAAGCGCCTGGACCGAAATATTCAATGGACTGAATGCAGAATTGAAGAAAAAAACGAACAACGGTGTTCGGCTCAAAATCTATGCCGGCGGAGTTCTGGGCGATGAAAAAGATATGATTCGCAAAATGTTCGTCGGACAAATTCATGGCGCTGTTCTAACATCCGCAGGTCTGTCAAGCATATTCAACGAAATGGATGTCTTTCAAATTCCCTTTTTGTTCGAAACCTATGACGAGGTTGATTATGTATTGAAAAAAATGGACGGCTTTTTCAAAAAGGGTTTTGAGGACAAGGGCTACATTCTTCCGGCCTGGTCCGAAGGCGGATTTATTCGATTGATGTCCACCAAACCGATAGCCTCGCTGGAAGATTTGAGAAAGGCGAAGGTTTGGACCTGGGAAGACGCCCCGATGGCCAAAGCTATATTTGATGAGGCCCGCATTTCCGCAATTCCATTGTCGCTGCCCGATGTCCTGGTGGGCCTGCAAACCGGGCTGGTTGAGGTGGTATACGCGCCGCCGTCCGGAGCCATTTCTCTGCAGTGGTTCACCAAAACCAAATATATGACAGATGTTCCCTTAATGTACCTGATCGGCGGCATCGTTATTAGGAAAAATATATTTAAAAAACTGTCATCTGATCACCGGCAAGTACTCCTGGAACTCTGTCCAAAATACATGGGCCAACTAAAACTTGAGGTCCGCAAAGAAAATCAGGACGCCATCAAGGTCATGTCTAAACATGGCGTCAAACTTATCCAGCCGTCCGAGGAGCAGATCAAAGAATTCAAAGACATCTCTACAAAAGCCATGAACCGCCAGATTGGAAAAAGCTTTTCCAAAAAAATTAAAGATGAAGTCATCGGTTATGTCGAGGAGTATCGAAAAACTTTAAAATAATACCTGCTTTATCAAAAATCATAGTTGCTTTAATATTGGGGCGAATATTTATAAATATCTAAAACTCGAAGCACGAAATCCGAAACAAATTCAAAACTCTAATTTTTAAATTTTCTAAACAAGTTCATGACCCGAAATGATGCCCAAAACCAAAATTGTTTTTGTCATTGGAACATTCGGATTTAAGATTTGTTTCAAATTTCGTGTTTCGGATTTCGAATTTTTAAAGGATGCAGTTCAGCTGGGATGAAACTGCCAAAACAACCTCGTTTTGCTACAAAAAAAGCTATGAGTATCTGGGATAAGTTGGATAATAAAATCAGTCGGCTGGAAACAGTCCTGGTTACCATCCTGCTGACCCTGATGATTCTGATGGCGTTTTCTCAGATAGTGCTGAGAAATTTTTTTGCCACCGGCATCGATTGGGGTGATGTCCTGGTCCGCTATCTGGTGGTCTGGGTAGCGTTTATCGGAGCCGCCGTCGCTACCAGGGAAGGAAAACACATCACTATTGATCTGCTCTCACGCTGGCTTACCGGCGCCCGGAGCATCGCCATTCAGGCCCTCTCCTGTTTTTTTTCTGCTGTTATCTGCGGTCTGCTGACCCTGGCTGCAGCTAAATTTATCTGGTTTGAAGCTCAAATGGGCAGCAGCACTTTTTTAAACCTTCCCGTGTGGGTGCCGGAACTCATCATGCCTGTCACTTTTGGATTGATGACCTTAAGATTTCTGATGGGTATGTTCAAGGAAATCGGAATGATTCTTCATCAGCGTGACGGGAACCAGGCGGGTTAAATCCGATCATCACCTTTATGACAAGTTTGGGTTTTATCCCGATTCTATGGTTTCAGGTTTCAGAGATAATTGAATGTGGAATTCGGAGTGCGGAATACGGAAAAGGAAGTGGATGAAAGTCTGATATTCATTTTTTCGCATTCCGCATTCCAACTTGCGATTACCAGGTTACCTGAAACCTTTAATTTTAAATCCGTAGACCAGTCAAAAACCCCTTTAACTTATTGAACACGACTTCGCCCGGATAAACGACGGACACCAATGACCACACTGTTGATCATCATCTTTTTTCTTGCGCTTCTGTTAATCGGAGTCCCCATCTTTGTAGTCATTGCCGGGCTGACCCTTTACTTACTTTTCTCAAGCCAGATCGACATCTCGGCCCTTATTATCGAGATGCATCGCATGGCCACCACACCCGTGCTGGTGGCGATACCACTGTTTACGTTTGCCGGATATTTACTCTCGGCCAGCGGAGCACCGAAACGACTCATCCGGCTGTCCAATGCATTTCTGGGCTGGTTGCCCGGTGGATTGTCCGTAATAGCCCTTGTAACCTGCGCGGTATTTACCACCCTGACCGGTGCCACCGGCCTGACGATCATCGCCCTGGGAGGCATTCTATTGCCGGCCATGATGCGAGGACGGTATTCGGAAAAGTTTTCCCTGGGGCTGTTGACTACATCCGGCACCCTGGGGCTGCTCTTTCCCCCGAGCCTGCCGCTGATCATCTACGCCATCGTCGCCAAGGTTCGGATCGATCACCTGTTTATCGCAGGGCTTTTGCCGGGCTTGCTGCTGATTTTATTGCTTTCGGCGTTTTGTGTTTACAAATCTGTCAGGACGGATGTGCCGAAAACCAGGTTTCAATTCAAGGAGCTCGTCGGGGCCACCAGGCAAATCCTATGGGAACTTCCATTGCCGTTTGTGGTGCTGGGGGGAATATACAGCGGGTACTTTGCCGTCAGTGAAGCTGCCGCCATTACGGCGGTTTATGTATTTATAGCGGAGGTTGTCATCTACCGGGATATTCGGATTAGACAACTCCCTGAAATTATGAAAAAAAGCATGATTCTGGTCGGCGGGATATTAATTATTCTGGGCGCCGCCATGGGCCTGACAAACTATCTGGTCGATGCGGAAATTCCCATGCGATTATTGGATTTTTTTAAGGCCAATATCGAAAGTCGCATTGTTTTCCTGGTGGTGCTCAACATTTTCCTTCTGGCGGTAGGATGCACCATGGGCATATTCTCCGCCCTGGTGGTCGTTGTCCCGCTTCTCGCGCCCATAGCCAAAGCCTACGGTATTGATCCGATACATCTGGGTATTATTTTTCTTGCCAATCTTGAAATCGGGGCATCCATCCCCCCTCTGGGAATTAACCTTTTTATTGCCAGTATGCGTTTTGAAAAGCCGATTCTGCGGCTTTATCTTGCCTCCCTGCCCTTCATTGCAATCCTGCTGCTGGCACTGGCGATTATTACCTATGTGCCGTGGATGAGTCTGGCACTGATAGAATGAACAGCCCCGCCGCAAGCAACGGGGTGTCAACCGGAATATTTCTTATCGCCCCAGGGGACGGGGAATTAACCCCTCGTCCTCCGGCGGCGGATTAAATGAATATTGACGAATAAAAAAGGGTGATTCATCGCCGTAAATGAACCACCCTTAATTAGGAGGTAAATGGAGGTTTAGTATGGCATTACCGTTCTCCAATGGGAGGTTTTGTGGAAACTCCCAGGTTACAAATAAAAGAAGATTTATTCATAACAGACAATAAATTAATACCACCTAATGGTACGTCAAGGGGTTGGGGCAAAAATAATTTTATACCGCTTTCGATAATTATATTCTGAAATACGGAATTGCGGTATAAGTGGTTGTGGAAAAAAAGTTTCAATACCGCAATATTTTTTTGCAGCCACTAAAGAGGGCTTCATGTCCATTATATTCTGGTTAATCCGGCAGGTGGTTCTGATATTAATCGGCGCCTTTTTTCTGTACTACGGTGTCCAACTGCTCATCTCGTCCTATGATCTCAAAGACCCGTTTATCTTTATCATGACATTTTTTGCCAGCAATTTTATTATCCTTATCAGCGCAACCCTTGTCTTTGGTTTTACCTATCGCATCGTAACGGCTTGGCGTCAGTCAAAAAAAATTGATGAGGAATAGGATAGCCCTTTTAAAGGTCGTAATAGACTCGGTTTAGCGGTGGTAGCGGCTTTCCAGCCACAATTTCCATAAACGGTTTAAACGCTCTTCGCGGTTCGAAGACCGCTCCCACAACTCAAAATGCCAGTTGTTGGCAATGATAAAACCCCATCAAATTATCAGTCCCGCTGCCCAACCATTTGCTATCAGTTCGAATCGGGAAACTGCAGCTCCCCCCGTGCTTTGAGCTCGAGGGGCAGCAGGCTGTTATAAACAAACTCATTGATTGGTATGGACACACCGGCCTTAAGGCCGAGTCTTACCACCGCCCCGCTCCAGGAATCAATTTCTGATGGACGATTTTCAGTAATATCGCGCTGCAACGAAGTTGTGCCGTTAGGCGGAAGGGTGTCGACAAAAGCCATCGAAGATGACACCGTGTTTTCCTCCAGGTTGATTTGAAGAGCCCGGGCCACTTCGTATATTTCCTCCATGGAACGCGCAAGCATCCGGCGGGTTTGCGGAAAGCTTCGTATCACGCCGAGGGGTGCACGGGTAATGGCACCGATGCCTCCCCAGGATGCAACAAATAGAAATTTGGCCCACAAAGCCGCCGTGATGTCCGGTGGAATTTCGGCTTTAAATCCAGCCCGTTTAAAAACGCGCAGTAGATTTTCGACCCTCTCGGTAAGCTGATTATCCAATTCACCGAATCCAATATAAGGGTCCACGCCTGAATGACGGATATGCCCGGGACCTGCAATGAAACTAAATATTTTTGCCAAACCGCCACATACATGCTCACGGCCAAGCCCTTCCGCTAACTGAGTCGAGGCTTCAACACCGTTTTGCAATGGCAAAACCAATGTATTCTCACCAATGAGAGGCTGAATCGATTTGGCCGCCTCAGCCACCTGCCATGTTTTTACCCCGACCATAACAACATCCACGGCACCGATTTGAGAAGGGTCATCGGTTGCCGTTACCGAAGACAATACAAAGTCACCGTTTACACTGTCTACCCTCAGGCCTTTTGTGCGCAACGCCTGAAGGTGGTCGCCACGTGCGATAAAAGTTACATCCTCACCGGCTTGCGCCAATCGCCCACCAAAGTAACCACCGACTGCCCCGACACCCAAGATTGCAAATCGCATTAGACCCCTCCAACTTTTAAAAAATTTGTTTTTAGCAGCATTTGCAAAATACCATCTGCGTCCTTTAAATCCGTAATAACTTTTTCAGCACCGGCAGATGTTAACTGATCGGCAGTAAATACGCCTGTTGTGACCCCAATCGGCACAACACCGGCTTCCCGGCCGGCCTTCATATCCTGCGGGGCATCACCAAAATGGAATACCCGTCGGTGGCTGCCGAAATTAAATTGCTCCTCGGCCCTTTGGATAGCGATCCTCACCAGATTGGTCCGATTGATATGGTCGGAGCCGAACCCGCCAATTTTGAAAAAGTGATCGATTCCGATTTTTTTCAATTTGGCCCGGGCGATCTTTTCCAGGTTGCCGGTAACCAACCCGAGAAGAACGCCGTATTGTTCCAGCCTCGATATCAAATCAGATACGCCGTTCATCATAACGATCTTCTCGGATTTTACGATCCGTGCATATTTGCGCGGCATACTTGCCATGCATTTTGCCAGGCGTGAGCTGATGGTTGTTTCATCAATTTCATATTTTTCTAATATCCGGGTGATTATTTCCTGATCCGTCATACCGTGATGGTTAATGACATCAATCCGGGCCTTTAGCCCGTAGACATCCGCAATGGATTGTAACAACGCCTCCATATGCCCGCTGGAACTTTGAATCAGGGTATTGTCGATATCAAAAAAAACGAGAAGGCCCATAG
>JBATKU010000536.1:0-3171 GCA_049669725.1 Desulfobacterales bacterium | reverse complement strand
CAGTCACCCTACCTTTATCGCCTGGATTTTCCGGGGATTCTTCTGCGATTGGCTGAGGGCTATCTTTTGATATCTTGAACGGCACAGCGCTTTTGATATGCAGGTCGCGCTGCGGAAACGCAATTTCAATCCCATTGGCATGGAAGCTGTCCCAGATCTTCAAAAGAACCGCGCCCTTGACATTGGCCATCCCATTTTTGGGATCATCGATCCAGAAGCGTAATTGGAGATTGACCGTGCTGTCACCGAATTCCCCTACTAAGCATTTCGGTTCGGGAACCTTCAAAACACGATCGATGTTCATGGCGGCCTGCACGGCAAGGGTGATTGCCTTATTCAAATCCGACCCGTAGGAGATACCGATCGGCATTTTAAGGCGTACAAGGTTATCGTCGTAAGATAAATTTTCTATTTTTTGGGTCACAAAAACCTCATTGGGTATGAGCAGTAATGATCCGTTTCGCGTTCCCACCTGAACATAGTTTAAGCCCATTTGCATGATCCACCCCCAGTTGACGCCACCAAAGCTTTTCTCAAAAGCGATCATATCTCCCTGCCGGATAGGTTTGCTGATCAGCAACATAATCCCACTGATCAGATTGGATCCGATTTTCTGCAATCCGACACCGATGCCCAGACCGACTGCTCCCCCGGTGACAGCGATGGCCGTCATATGGATCCCGGCTGCTCTTAGAGTGATCAAAATCACCACCGCCACCGTTGCTGCTTTGATAACTCTTTGGAGCAGCGTTCGGTCCGAGTAAGTCAGCTTGGTGGAAGTCATTAGCCAGTGGGCAATAAAGCGGTTGGCCGCGCCAGCCGCAGCCCATAGCAGAATGAAAACGATGATCGCTTCGATCAAACCCCAAACCGAGATACTGATTTTACCCAATCCGATCGTCATGCTGTCAAGCAGCTTAACGGTCGGTTCCCACAATTTGAAAATCCGCAAAGATATAACCGCCAGACAGACCACGTATACAAAGCGGGACCAGAAAGTACTCTTTATGTAAAAAGATGCAAGCCGAATGACCAGCAGGGCAATGACCAGGTTGAGGGTCATGTGCAGGAGGTTGTCCGGCAATTTGAACTCTTTGAAAAGAACCTGACAGAACCAAACCAGCACCAGCCAAAATAAATACCCGAGTATTTTTGCAAAATGGGCCGGACTCAGTATAAATCGCATGCGGGCCTTAGCCTTTTCGATGCCTTTATCAAGGTATTGATGAAGTATTCGGGCTAAAAGCCAGGCGATCAGATAAGTGACGCCAATGGCGCCTATCTGCACTAATCCGATAGGATGAGCAAGATCCTCACGGAGCCCTTGAACCAGGGATGTGAAGAGCATCGAAACGTTATCTGAAAATATTGAATTTTTCATTAGCTTCAATCCTTAAGATGCTTTTTCAAATTCATGATCAGCCAGGCCGCTGATTTCCTTTGCTTCTTCCTTGGTGATGTGTCCGGCGTGGGCAAAAACAGAGGCAAACACGCCGCTCAAATGCCTCACTTTTTCTTTAGCCATTTTGCTCCTCTCTAAACTTTTTGTAACCGGCGCCGAACACGGCCAGGTCGACGTCCCCCAAGTGCTGAACTGTGGTCGTGGCAGAAGCGATCTTTAATTTAATGTATCGGAATTTCCATTTTTGGGACACGGATGAACACGGATTACCAGGATATTAAAAGCTGTAAAAAACCTATCGAAAATATTCCGGCAAATGCGATAAAGATCCACCCAAGTGCATCAAATACCGAATGGTCCAGGTATTTAATCATACCGATTCCCGCTAAGAAAAACGTTATGCTGTTATGCTGGTCCGTAAGAATGCGAGCAGCGTTCTCTCATTGGCCATGATGGTGCTGCCAATACTCAGAAAATTAATAGGATCGTGCCGGGTGCTATCTGAGATATCATTCACTTTTCATCTTTCCATCGAATTTTTTATTAACCAATGCTGCTTGCCCGTAGTCTATTAAAAATCTAGTTGGAATGTTTTAAAGAAGCGGGCTGGCAAGCCGCGCCAGGTTTTCGAAAAAGCGCTCTTTGCCCGGTCTCTGTAGCCAGGTTTGCAGATCCACAGGTGTTGAGTCTTTGATATACTTTTCTTGCAAGCCTAATAGCCGTTGCGCGAAATCCGGGTCATACACGCCAAGGGTTACCTCGAAATCCAACCAGAAGCTGCGGACATCCAGGTTGACCGAGCCGAACAATGCGACCTGCCGGTCAACCACAACGCTTTTGGTGTGCAGCAGCCCGCCTTTAAATCCGAAAATTCGGATTCCGGCGGCCAGCATATCATCGAAGTAGGAGCGACAGGTGTAGTGCACCAGCCGGGAATCGTTGCGCTCCGGCATGATGACCGTCACCTTGACGCCGCGCTCGGCCGCCGTCAACAGGGCTGTGAACACCGCTTCATCGGGCACGAAATAGGGCGTGGTCATAGCAATTTCACCCTGGGCGCAGTAGATGGACATCAGCAGCAGTTGATAAATACTGTCCCCGGTCCTGCCCGGACCAGAAGGAATCACCTGCACATCCGTTTCGCCTGTGCGGAGATTGGCGAAAGGATCTCCGCCTTCGGCCTGCGCGTTCAGATCGCGGCCGGTCTCCGTTTCCCAGTCCCACCTGAAAAGTGCGTTGAGCGCCAGGACGCTTGGACCCTCGAGGCGCACCATCGCATCGACCCATTCCCCGACGCCGGCATCCTGTTTGAAAAGCCGGGGATCCACCAGGTTGAAACTGCCGGTGTAGGCGGCCGCATCATCGATGACGACGATTTTGCGATGCAGCCTCAGATCCGGCCGCACCTTGAACACACTGATCGAGCTGACCGGCAGGGCAAAGGCCACATCGACGCCGCCGGCCTTAAGCTGCTCCAGCAATCGGCCTTTTAGGAACTGAGCGCTTCCGATGGCATCCAGCAGCACGCGACAGGTCACACCGCGGCCGGCGGCCCGCAAAAGGGCGGCACCCACATCATCCGCCATACCGCCTTCAGTCCAGATGTAAAACTCCAGGTGGCAGAATTTTTTTGCATTGTCGATGTCGTTGATCATGGATCGAAGAATCGGTTCGGCCGCATCGAGCAGCTGGAGCCGGTTGCCGGATAATGACGGAATATTAACAGCCGTTTGCGCCAGGCGGCTGAGAGACCGGGCTTCCGGACTCAA
>JBATKU010000535.1:0-2688 GCA_049669725.1 Desulfobacterales bacterium | reverse complement strand
CGATATGCTTATGTGAAGGGGTGGTTTTGCCATTGGATAAGCAACAGGCCAATTCCAATTCCTATTAAAGCGCTACCTTATGAAGGTATTGGGGTCGCACCAAGAAAACCTATTGAAAAAATATGGAATATTCGACAAATAGGGCGCAGGAAAAGGGCAATACGGCATTTTTTAGCACCGAAAAGAGCAATATAGGGAATTTAGTTGGCTCGAGCACATCGACATTTCATTTCTGGCCATATTTATCACATCACCCATCGCTGCCATAAAAGGGAATTTTTGCTGAAGTATGCCAAGGATCGACATCGATGGCTGCAATGGCTCTTCAAGGCAAAGAAACGATATTATTAAAAACTCGTCAGTCCATAGTTTAGCAGCGTCATGCTGCCAACGGCAATAGATCAGCCGCTTGTTGTTTGCTCTTTGACATAATTATTCGATAAATCGCGGTATTCCTGAAAGTGCCAAAATTATGGTAGTACTCCTGCTGGATGACCGACCTGACAACTTCTTCAGAAGGAATCGTCGAGGTCACGGTCCGCAGCCAGCCCGCGTACTTTCTCCAGATCGTCTGGTGAAAGTTCAGCGCGATGATTTGGAGAATACCGGTGGCAATACAACCAAAGTTGGCGAACGCTTCGATTGCATTGGTGGTCTGTCGGATCAACCGTTTCCGGCGCGAATCGCTGATTTCTGAAAGGTCGGTGGCCGTTCGTTTGCCAATGCGCGGCCAGGCGCTGGTCCAGAAACGGTAAAAGAATGCACCCATCAGGTGTTTGAGCACTTTGAAGCTCACTTCGATTTTAAACCGATAGCTGTAAGCCCGAATAATATCCGGGGCCGACAGGGTCAAGTCCGAACACATTAAAATGAACCGCTCGGCGCCGTCGGTCACCAGAACAAAACGGACCTTTTCCCCGACCGGTTTCCAGATCAGATCCAGGCGGAGAAAAGAAACGGTTTTGAAGCAGCCATACAGCTCGATGGCGGTTTGTTCAAACGCTTCGGCCCGGGCCTCAAACAGCGCGATGAGTTTCAGCTTCGGGCCATATTGGCGAGGCCTGCCGGGTCTACCGGTTTTATCCGGCGGTTCGCCGTAAGCCACTACATTGCTTTTGGCTCGGGTGACAATATGAACCAGCCGCTGGCCACTGAGGCCAACCACCTTTTTCAGGATCGCAAATACCGGGCCCACGGCAAAATAGGCGTCCAGCACCAACAGGCACTTTTTGCCCATGGTGGCTACCAGGTCAGCGGCCATGGCTGCCATCAAGGTGGTGATACTGACCTTGGCGCGGTCATTGATGACGGGATCGGCTTTGTTTTGCAGTCGGCGGATGTCGACTACCCCTTCATGCAGTTCAGCACAAAGGGGGATGCAAAAGAATTTTTTTTACCCGGCCGGCCAGGATGCCGATCACACCCCAATGATGCCCATAGATATAAGGCGCCTTGCCGGAGTTGTCCGATTCCTGGTGCAACCGTTTGACCGCCGGCATCCGTTCGGCTTCTTTGCTGATCTTGATGCCGTCTCCGGCCAGCAACAAACGACCGTCGATTTGCGGCAACGGACAGCACTCCAGAACGATGCGCCACCAGCGCTGCAAAATCTCGCCCAGTTGCCAGGACGATGCCCTGAAAAAGGAGAGCATGGCGGTGTATAGCGCAGGCTCGATGCCCAGCCAACGCACAAAGGAACTGGCCCCGCAAAGGTCAATGCGAACGATAAACCCGAACACTACGGTGACAAACCAGTTGAAAGCGGCCGCGCGGGTAAAGCAGGATCTGAAGCCGGCCAAAATGCGACTGATTTCGCCGATCATAGCCCCTCCTTTACTCGCTGGTGTAGGTTTTAAGCGCAAATGTGTTCGGCGCGGTTCGGATAAAGGTCTGATCGGCGTTGATCTTTTTCAGGATGGCCGAGACGATCGAATCCCGATTGAGCTGGACCTGGAAGTTCTTTTGGGCCAACCGGATGATGTCCGACACATGCAGGGGATGGCCGGCGCTGTTGAGTACGTGTTGAACGATATCGATATTTGACGTACGTTGTCGAGGTTGGCGGCGTTCCTGCTTCAAAAAGCGATCGACGATTTTAAGTTGGGCTTGGGCAACCTCCTTTTGATATTGTAAATACAGTTGAAATTGATCCATATGGCATCCTCCTGTGGGTTAGGGTTTACCATGGAGGATATATGGATGTACGGAGTATGTCAACGAATATTTACATACACATAGAATTTTAATTAAACCCCATATATCTAATATTAAATGGGGTATGAACAAATTTGTATGAGTACGTATAAAAAAATATTACGTTAATCGGACTGGCCTTGGGCTGACATCCGAGAACTATGGACTCTCAAGTTAATAAAGAGAATGGATCTTGAATAAAGATCCGCTGGTATCGACTTGAAACAACCAATCACAAGCACCAAATCTCAAATAAATGCTAAATCTCAATTTCCAACCCCCAAACCACACCAACAACCCATCGCAAGTTATGGTTGATCCGTCAGATCGTTTGGCATTGGGTCATTGGGATTTGTTTGGGATTTGGTTTTTGGAAATTGGAATTTTTGCGTTTGTCGGTCCCCACTACTTGCCCGACAACGCGCCAATCTGTTCGACGACGATATTGCTCGACTTGGTCTGGGCGAAACCGGTGCTGGCCACCATGGCGTAGAC
>JBATKU010000534.1:0-1648 GCA_049669725.1 Desulfobacterales bacterium | reverse complement strand
ATATTTGGTAGCGATTGAAAATTCAGATAGCATAATCACAAATCCATTCTTTTTTGCGCCTTTATTTTTGATAGGTTTCGTGCCTGAGTCAAAAAATTGGAGGGACCGAAAATTTGTTAGATGTGCTGATGTAAGGTGCAAATTAGTGCGATGATTGGTTTATCAGCCGCAATCCACATTTACGGCAAAGTGTGGGTTTCGTATGACTAATATACACTCTCGGAAAGTAACTTAGAAGGTGGAATTTTACACCTCAGATATGAAAACGATATCCCAATGGTCAATAGAAACAGCAGGATAGTAGTACGTTGGAGAGATATCTTGAATCGTGATAACGGGTCCGCATAAGCTAAAAGGCTGAAAAAATGCCCCCAAGCAATCTTTCTCTATAAATTAAATCACATAAGATTATCAGCTTTTTGTTTTTTTGCTCTTTTTGCTTTTAATACGAGCTTCACGAAATTGTGCCCGAACCCTGCCAGCAGAGACAGCCATCACAATTGATTGGACCGCGCCTATCTCCTCATTGGTTATTTCTTGTTCTTTGGCAACGCCAAAGTAACTTTCCATTCAAGGATAACATCCAACAGCCATCGCTGCGGCAAGATGTAGCATAAGGGTTGTCTTGGGTTCTAATATTTCATTGTATCGAGCTGAATCATAAAAATCAGAATACGTCTTACTTTGTTTTTTCGGTAACATTGATCCCTCCCATCTTAAATTACACAAGATTAGTAAAACTAAATGTCAATTTCGGATACATTGAGAAATGTCCAACTGCATTATGCGTCATCTAAGGTAACAAATTTTGGTTTAAGTAAAATTGTGACTTGCCTGATCAAATCCTGCCGATTATCTGATTCTTTGGTATATTAGTTCAGCAAACCTTAAATCGTGCCGTCCATTTTCAAAGGTATTGATCTCCGTAAAACTTTTGCTTGAAATGTTTTTACTGATAAATCTGAATTCAATAGGAACCTAAAGCCAATTTAAAGCAGTTAATCAACACCTTTTTAGAACTGCTTGTTTAACGAGAATCCACGCTTTTAATTGGTCAATTTTCCGAGCACTAATGTCCGAATGGTTCAGTTTTGCGAATTTGACATGTCTGAATAAGTCTTTATCCAATTATAAACTTGACGTATCCAAGTACAATCGCACCTGCGAGTGCAAATGCAACATACAAAACAAAAACGCGGTGTGAAACCAGGGACCACACTGCAGCCATGGCCGGCAGCGTCGTGGTCGGACCGGCGATCAGGAAGGCCAGCGCGGCAGCCGGGCTCATGCCTTTAGCTAAAAGACCGCTGACCATCGGCAAGGCGCTCAAATTACTGGTATAGGTTGGGACACCAAGTAATGCTGCCGTAATAATGGCCCAGGCATTTTCCTGTCCCATAATGCGGACGATCCACTCTGCAGGTATATAGAGAAAAAACAAAGCTTCCAGGAAAAAGGCCAACGCCATAAATTTTATTACCATCAGGGTCGCGCTGTAGGATTCCTTAAACAAGCGACTGCCGAAATTGGTTTTCGCCCCCCAACCGCAGCTTTCCACCTTCGGCTCGCCCAGGGAGCGATCCGTTCGAACAGGGGCGGCAGCGGCACGAATAGAGGGTTGGATTTCGGTAAAAACGGTGGTGCTACC
>JBATKU010000533.1:0-28903 GCA_049669725.1 Desulfobacterales bacterium | reverse complement strand
TTAAACGCCCCAAGGGGCGGGGAATCAAACCCTCGTCCGCCGCAGGCGGATTAAAAGAAAAAAGCAAGCTATGCTTTTATATTCATTTACTGATTTCTGGTTTTTAATGCTGAAAATACCAGGTATTTATAATAATGATGGAGTGAAGCGACGCCTCAATTTTAGGCATTTTAGGCAATTTAGGCAATTTGTAATTTTAGGCATTTTCCCCATCAGGTGTGAGCCAATGCCTCCACCGGTGTAAAGCGTGCCGCCTTAACCGCTGGATAGGCACTTACCAGAATTCCCAGAAACAGTACGATCATATTAGACAGTAATACGTCCTTAAGTTCGACGGCCGGATAAATTATCCGGGTCATGCCGGCATATTCCGCTCCGGCGGCCAGGGCCGACAGATCGATGCCGCTGCCGGACAGGGCATAAACACATAAAAAGCCCAGGGCATTGCCGACGGCCATGCCGGTGATCAGCAGTAAAAAGGATTCGGTCAATACTTCCCTGAGAATCCACCAGGGCTTCATTCCCAGAGCCTTTAGCAGTCCGAATTCCCGCATACGCTCAAACACCGCCATCAGGGTTGTGTTAACGATTCCAAAACCCATGGCCACAAACACCACCAGATACCAGATCCACATGAACCCATCCAGGATTTTCAAATACGCCATTTGAAACGGTAATAATTCGCGCCAGGTATGAATTTCAAACTGGCGGGAGGGCAGGGCGGTATTCAAAGCGTTATAGACTCCGGGGTTATCCGGTTTGCCGGATAAAAGGATCGAAAACTCGGATATGCCGTCTTTCAGCTTCAGCATATTCTGACTGGCTTGGCGGGTGACAAAAACGTATTGTTTTTCCGTGGCCTCCATTTCCGCCCTGAAGGTTCCCACAATCCGGAAGGCCCGGGAGGCAATTTCACGGTTTATATCCTGGGACATGAGCACCAGCTTGCGGCCGGGCTTGGTGTCAAATTTTTCAAGTAAGGCTTCCCCGACAAGGATGCCGCTTTTTTCGTCCGGTTTTAAATACCGTCCCTGGGATATGGCGCTGCCGATGAATGAGATCCTGGCTTCGGATGCCGGATCAATACCGACAAGTGTTACACCGCTGGAGTGTCGGGCATTGCTGGCAACGGCATTCACTCTTACCCGGGGGCTCCACAGGGCATCTGGCGGCAACGCCTTCCTTAATACATCTTCAACCGCCCGGGGATCCGCAATGCTATTTTCGATAGCCGGATCATTACGATAACCTTTGTGATGGATCTGAATATGACCGGTGAGGGTTGAAATACCGTTTTTTATCATTCCAACTGCCATTCCCCGCATCAGCGAGCCGAGCAAAATCATGCTCCAGACCCCGATAACCACCGCGGTCAGGATGATGGCCGTCCGCCGTTTATTGCGCCAGATATTGCGCCAAGCCAATTGTAGATACATAGTGATATAAATGCCTCAATTGCCTAAAATGAGCTAAAATGCCTAAAATAAAGAATTGGATCGAGCCAAATCGAAAAATCGCCAAGAATATCCAATTCAAAATCACCGTTGATCCCTTGTAAATCCGCCATCCGAATTCCCAAATCCCAAATCGAAGAAATTCGCAATCCGCATTCCCAAATTCCAAATCGAGGAAATCCCCATTCCTCAAGTGGTTCGCATGGCCTCTACGGGTTGCAGCCTGCGAACCTTTAGCGCCGGATACAGCGCCGCAAAAAAGGTGATCATCAATACGGCCAGAGGGCCGCTGATCGCGGACAACCATGACAGTTTGGGATACATGCGACCGGTAATGCCGAACTGGCTGAGCAGTTCCGAGGCCCCTGAAAAATCAATTCCATGGACTTGAAAATATAAGGTAATCAGACTGCCTACAATAATTCCCGCCACAATTCCAATAAAGGTCATGGTCATGGATTCGATCAGGAGTACTTTTGTCAGGCGCCCGGGGGTGGTTCCGATCGCCATCAGAACCCCGAATTCCCGGGTTCGCTCAAAAATTGCCATCAAAAATGTATTTAAAATGCTGAAAGCAACCACCAGGACCAGAAGTAAATAGAAGATCAGGCCGCTGATCAAATCCATTTCGATACTCTGCTTTAATCCTGGCATCAACTCATCCCAGTCAAGGACCATCAACGGTTCTTTTGAGTTTAGCGATGACAGGCCCGTTTTAATGCTGGTCATTATCGCATCTATATTTCGCAGTGAATCAGCGATAACAACCACTTCGTGAACAGCCCCCTGCATTGAATAGACTTCCTGGAAGGTTCTCAGCGGTATGTGAATGGCGGCCCGATCAAAATCACTGATGCCTGAGCTGAAAATACCTTTTATTTGCACCACGGTGGCGGCGATGGAGCCGTCACGTCCCTGTCCCAACACGGTCAATTCGTCTCCGAGCTTTACGCGCAGGTTTTGGGCCAGCAATTTTCCGATCAGGGCCTGGTCGGTGTCTTCGACAGTTAAAAAATCTCCTTCACGGATGAGGGATTTTAATCTCGAAACGTCAGCCTCTCGATCGGGATCAATCCCGGTTACGGCAACCCCGTAGGTGCGTTCGTTTGAGGAAATCAATGAAAAGGCCTGACCCCTGTAGGTGTATGCCGCAATATTGGAAATTGTTTTTAAAATTGCTGCGATTTTTTCAGGCTCCGGCACCACCTGGCGAATGTTTTTCTTTTCCTGGAATCCCTGCGCCTGTATTTGCATATGGCCGGTTTGAATTTTAACCGAAGTGTTGATCATGGTCTCATAGCTTCCGAACTGGAAGGAGAGCATGAAAACCAGCAGTAGACTGGCAAATGCAATGGCACAAATCGTTAAGATCGTTCGCCTGGTATTGCGCCAAATATTGCGCCAGGCCATTTTGGCATCGATGGACAAATTTTTACCTCCGAGCTTTGCGTAAACTTGTCAGCGTAAACAGGCTGTCAGGCAGATCGGATTTGAAGATCAGGGAGGAATAGGTTAGCTGGGTGTATTGATCTTCCTTTTCGGCTTCCTGCATTCGCCAAACCTTGGGATACAGCTTGCCGCCCATCATCTGGATTTCTAACGTTGTCATTATTTTCACCGACGTAAGATCCTCATCAAAAAATTCCTGGCTGAGCCAGATGAGATCTTCCCTGATTTTGAGCATCTGCATTCCCCAGATCACCGGAGCATCCGGTTTGGGCATGGATTTAATCACATACACTTTTTTGCCTTCATGGCTCTCGGTTCCAACAATAGAGTGGATGTAGTCATTGACAAAACTGTCACTTTTGGCCAGATCGTTGTTGGAAAAGTCGGAGCCCATCCATGACTGGGACATCATTGACGGCGGAACCTTGATGACCCGGTTGACCTTGGGATTGTAAATCCACATCTCCCGCGACTTTTTCAGGGTGCCGTTGCCGTGATCCTTGGGCGGGGACTGGATATAGAAAAGACTCTCCTTTTTACCCCGGGTCCAGGATTTAATCGTCATTTGACGCTCCCAATCCGGCCGGTGGATCGTCATGACGACGGTTGCAATGGAGGCGTTGCCGCGAGTATACTTAAAGCTATCCTCGACAAGCGCTGGGGCATAGGTGTCATCCGCAGCCAAACTGTGCAGGGGTATTAGCATCAAGGCAAGCCAAGATAATTTAAAAATTTTATCAAACATAATCAACTCCGTTATGATGGATAGTTGCTGAACCACATAAATGCGCAATATGATCGTTGCATCAACAAAACACCGAACACAAAAACACTAACGATCTATTTATTTTGACAGTCCTTTGATGACGATCTCCAAAAAGTCCCTGGCCGTTATTACAGGATCAAAGTTTTCCTCAAACCAGGCCTGTAGAAAGAGGGCATCCCAGGTTCCCACCAGGGCAGCCGCGATGGATTCGGTCCTGACGTCCGGACGAAATTCACCGCGCTCAATGCCTTCACGAATCAAAGATATAATTATTCCCCGAAATCCTCCATACAGTTCGCGAAAGGCGGGCTTTAATCGATCATGCATCTGAGAAGAAGCCGAGGCCGCCCAGAATTCCATGGTCAGGGTGAAGGCATCTTTAATTTCATCCCACAGGCCCATGATCGACTCGCTGAGGGCCATGAGACGCTCGGCCGCCGATCCGCCCAGGGCGGAAATGCTGACACTGGCCTGTCGGCCGGTGCTCAGCATGTACCATTCGAATACGGCAAAAAACAATTCCTCTTTGCTGTCAAAATACTCATAAACGGTTCCCTTGCCGATGGCGGCACTAACGGCAATGTCGGCCACACTGGCACCGGCATATCCTTTTTGGGCAAACACCCTGGCGGCCGCTTCGATAATTCGAATATTTTTACCATTGCGTGTTTGATCACGGTTTGACAATTTTGGTCCTCGGTTAAAAACTTTTTAGTCGGTTTATAACCATTTTAAATATATTGTTATATAAAATTTTTAGTTTAAGAATACAGTAATGACCGACCGGTCAGTCAGATCATAATTAAAAGAAGAATTGTTGTCAAGAAAAAATCCTATCCCTCCTGACGATGACGGTATTTCCCCTTTTTTATATATATCGCAAAAAATTCGTTAATGCCGAATTTTGTAAATCCCTGGGCATTTTAATCACAGCTGCCATTCTATTTTTATCCGTTCAGCTGGGTTTACGGGAGATGCCAAGGAGCGGGTAAAATTTTAATTGCCTAAGTCGCTTTTATCATATATAAAAATTACTATATCCGGTGGCGAAAGGAATACTGAAGTAGAAATCCAAACCGGCCATCATAGGAGAGGGTCTGAACTTGAAAGCAAAATCCCGAGTGAAATCCGACCGCACTGCCAGAATTGAAAAAATAATTAATAAGGGTGTCAAAATTACCAACCCGGCTGCCATCGAAATTGGACCCGAAGTCGATATCGATCGGATTTCAGGTGATGGGGTTGTCATTTACGCCGGATGTAAAATATTTGGTGAAAATACCCTTATCCTTCCCGGTGTGAAACTGGGATATGAAGCGCCGGTTACGGTTGATGATTGTCAGATCGGACCTGATGTTGAGCTTAAGGGAGGGTACTTTAACCAATCGGTTTTTCTGGATAATGCCAAATGCGGTCTGGGGTCTCACGTGCGTGAAGCCACCATTCTGGAAGAGCAGGCCAGCATTGCCCACACGGTGGCCCTGAAACACACCATCCTTTTGCCCTTTGTTACCCTGGGAAGTTTGATTAATTTTTGTGATTGCCTGATGGCCGGCGGAACCAGCCGCAAGGATCACAGTGAAGTCGGCAGTTCATATATTCATTTTAACTTTACACCCAACCAGGACAAAGCGACAGCATCGTTGATCGGCGATGTGCCCCGGGGGGTTATGTTAAACCAGAAGCCTATTTTCCTGGGCGGCCAGGGGGGCTTGGTTGGTCCGTGCCGGTTGGGCTTTGGAATTACCGTGGCGGCCGGCACCATAATCCGCAAGGATGAGCCAAGATCAGATCGGCTCATTTTCGGTAGGGCAGGGAAGGGCGGTAATGTTCCCTACGGGCCGGGAAATTTTCTCACAGGCAAAAAAAATATCATCAACAACATTATTTATATTGCCAATTTGATTGCCCTGAAGCATTGGTATCAGCAGGTGCGGAGGTTGTTTGTGGCCAAACGGTTTCCCGAGGCACTGCTAAACGGCTTAAACGAAAAAGTGAACATCGCTGTTGCGGAACGAATAAATCGGTTGGAAGCCGTGTGTTTGAAGAAATCGGAAAGCGGCTGGTCCGAATTGAAAGGCTTTCTCAACGGCCAACTTAGCGACCCGGGTGATTCCAAATCCATGGACACTTTCCTTGAAAGCGTCCATAAGGGCATTGCGGTCTGCGGCAAAGATTACATCGGGGTGATCCAGGGGTTTGAGCCGGCTGATTCCGATAGAGGCACCCGGTGGCTGCAGGGAATTGTGGATCATATTGCGGCGGAGGGCCCCCGGTTGATGCCCGCGCTTTCAGGTAAATCTTAGTTCATTCAGACCATGCTCCTCAGATTGAAACATACGGTTAACCTTTAAGGAACACTTTATCTCGCTACCACAATAATTAAGGATTTTGAGGGTATATAAAAATAATGGGCAAACTATTTGGAACAGACGGTATTCGCGGAAAAGCCGGTGAATACCCCATGACAGAGGAAATGGCCGTACGGGTGGGATGGGCGGTTGCCATGACGTTTAAAGGACCCGGCAAGCCTTCAAAGATTATCGTCGGACGGGACACCCGTTTGTCGGGACCGATGTTGGAATCAGCAGTGGTTTCAGGTATTCGCTCGGTTGGGGCGGATGCCGTCCTCGCCGGTGTGATTCCCACTCCAGGGGTGGCGTTTCTATCATCATCGCTGAAGGCCGACGCCGGGATCGTCATCTCGGCTTCCCATAATCCGTACTATGACAACGGGATCAAAATTTTCAACGGCAGCGGTTACAAACTTTCCGACCAAAAACAAGCGGAAATCGAAGAACTGGTGCTGAATACCCCCTCGGCGAACCAAATTCAACCGGTTCCGAAGTCCGCCCGGGATTCCATAGACAACGAAATGCTAAAGAGCTATTTTTCTTTTCTTAATAATACGTTACCATCCCATCTATCATTTAAAGGATTGAAAATCGTTTTGGATTGTGCCAATGGTGCGACCTGCCGGATAGCGCCTGAATTGTTTTCCGAACTCGGTGCTCATATTGAAGCCCTGGCAACCGAGCCGAATGGTAAGAATATCAATGACGGATGCGGCTCCGAACACCCTGAAGGATTGATTGAACGGGTGCTAAAAACAAAATCGGATCTCGGCCTGGCATTTGACGGCGACGGTGACCGGCTGATTGCTGTGGATGAAAAAGGCAGGGTTTTATCCGGTGATCAGATTCTGGCAATTTGCGCCAAAGACCTGAAGCAAAAGGGACGATTAAAAAACAATCTTGTTGTCAGTACCGTGATGAGCAATATGGGCCTTGGTGTTGCGTTTCAGAATATGGGCATTCGTCACGAAACCTCCAAGGTCGGAGACCGCTATGTCATGGAGAAGATGATTGCCTGCGGGGCCATCCTGGGCGGGGAGGATTCGGGTCATATGATCTTTGCCGATGATCACACCTCGGGTGACGGGATTTTAACGGCTTTGAAACTGATCGAAGCCATGCAGTCAGGCAACGAAAACCTGTCGGTCCTCAGAAACGTTATGACCGTTTATCCCCAGGCGCTGATAAACGTCGAGGTCCATACCAAACCGGATATCAATACCGTGCCCGCCATAGCTGGTGCCATAAAATCCGTTGATTCCGAGCTGGGGGAAAGGGGCAGGGTGCTGGTGCGCTATTCGGGAACCCAGCCGCTTTGTCGGGTTATGGTAGAAGGACCGAGTGTGACCGAGACCCAGCGCTATTGCAAACAACTATCTGATATAATTAAAGAAAAAATTGGATCCTGATTGTGGATGTGCGGTAAATAAGAAACGGGGCCGAAGAGACAAAAAAAAGAACCGGAGAATCGGCAAAAATATTGGCCTGCCGTTACTCCGGTTCGTCGGTTTTTTGATTTTTTCTAATCCCGTCCACCGCCTAGTATTCTAAGCAGCATCAGGAAGAGATTGATAAAATCCAGGTACAATTTTAGAGCCCCTAAAATAGCACCTTTTCTGGCCACCCCGGCTTCAAGGTCGTCAGGTTGGTTGAGGGCCATGGTTTTAAGATGCTGGGTGTCATAGGCTGTCAGCCCCACAAAAACAATAACACCGATGTAGCTGATAATCATGCTCATCGCCGAACTGCGGAAAAACAGGTTCACCACGGAGGCGATAATGATGCCGATCAGCCCCATGGTCATAAAGCCGCCCATGGAGGTTAGGTCCCGCTTGGTGGTCCATCCGTAAATGCTGCAGGCGACGAAGGTTGCCGCACAGATAAAAAATGTTGAAGTAATGGATGAAGCGGTATACACCAGGAAAATAAAAGACAGCGTGGCACCGTTTAAAATCGAATATACGACAAAAAGGGCAGTCGCTGTAGAGGCCTGCATCTTTTGGATCCTGGCGCTGATCATGAACACGAGGGCAAGTTCTCCGATGATGAGGCCGAAAAACAATATCCTGTTTCCGAAAATCGCTTCGACAAGGGCAGGTGTATTGGCGACATAATAGGCTACAAAGCCGGTAAGTGCCAGACCGATTGCCATCCAGTTATACACACTGCGGATAAATTCGTTGACGCGAGTCTGAACTTGCGTCTGCTGCTTAAGGGGTACGGATTCCATTGTTGCCTCCTGAGATTGGTTTGAGTCAATTACAACATCATTAAGATTGCGACCTAATATTATTATAATGATGTAAATATAACACAAGCGTCGGGTTTTTCAAGATCCAGATTTAAACACCAGGTCGCGCAGGCCAAATTTTTTGTGTCCGTCTGCGTCTGTCGAGCGAAGCCAGTGAGCGGACGGTTCATCAAAAAATGCTATAATTTTTCGAGAATGACATGAAACCGGAGCAAATATATCAGGAACTCAAGGATCTGGCTGAAAAATTGGCGATGACCGTTTCCGAACAGAATCTGCGAACAGCCGGCATTAAGGTAAAAAGTGGCCTGTGCACCGTCAAAGGCAGGAAGATGTTCATCATGGACAAACACAAATCCATTCACAAAAAAATCAAAATCCTGGCCGCCGAAATTGCCAATTTGCCCCATGAGGACATTTACCTTATACCAGCTATTCGGGAAATGCTAAATAAATATGTTGAAAAATCAAAAACCGAATAAAATGGACAGGGGTGAGCGATTTTGGTATTTCTGCTATTTTGAAGTCCCGATATTAATGGGTATACTTAAAAGTTTACATAATATATCTTATCAGACGTTAAGAAAATAGTTCTGGTCAGAGCGATTGAATCATCTTAGAAAGTATGTGATGTTTGGAAGCAAGCAAGCATTTAACCATCATGGCGACGGAATCAAACGCAAAATTTATTCTGTTTCCGAGTTGAACGCCAACATTAAAAATTTACTGGAAGAAAGCTTCCCTTTTGTCTGGATTTTCGGTGAGATTTCCGACTTTCGCATCCCGGCCTCCGGTCATTATTATTTTTCTTTAAAAGATGCTGCTTCCCAAATCAGTGCGGTGATGTTTCGCGGACAGCAACGCAAACTGAAATTCGAGCCGGAAGATGGGCTGAGTGTGACCGGTATGGGGCGAATCAGTTTGTATGAGCCCCGCGGGACCTATCAGATCATTCTGGAGTATCTGGAACCTTCGGGCATCGGCGCATTGCAGGTCGCCTTTGAACAGCTTAAAAACAGGCTGGCCGATGAAGGGCTCTTCAAGGACGAAAACAAAATTGAACTGCCATTTATTCCTAATAAAATCGGTGTGATAACATCTCCTTCCGGTGCGGTTGTCCATGACATCCTGCAGATTATCAATCGACGCTATCCCAATATTGCCGTTCAGATTTTCCCGGTTAAAGTACAGGGTGAAGGCGCTGTCGAGGAAATTGTTTCCGCCGTTGATTTGCTCAACGCTTTGGACGAATGCGATGTTGCCATACTGGGGCGCGGCGGCGGGTCCCTGGAGGATCTGCAGGCCTTTAATTCAGAGCCGGTCGCCCGGGCAATCTTTGCTTCCAGGATCCCAATTATTTCAGCTGTGGGCCATGAAACCGATTATACCATTGGCGATTTCGTTGCCGATTTGCGGGCGCCGACACCTTCGGCCGCGGCCGAGGTTGTGGTTCCCGAAAAATCAGCTCTTGAACGCCGCTGCAAAGAGATTGAATCCCTCCTCCAAGCAAAAATTACTCATTATATCAATGATATAAAGATAAACATTCAGCAAATATCCAAACGTCTGGCTGATCCCCGCCGTAAAATTGAAGATTTGCGTCTTCGTATCGATGATCTTTATTTGCGCTTGAACCGAACCTTCGGATATCGAATCCGGCGCGATCGCGAGAATCTTAAATTCCGGGCGGATAGGCTCAGCGCGAACAATCCCCGATTTCTAGTACAAAATATTAAAAAACAACTTGAACAAAACTATAATAACCTTTTTAAATCATTTATAATATCAAATAATTCGAATCAAATTAGAATTCGCGAACTAGCGGCCAAATTAGAAGCCTTGAGTCCCGTTGCCATTTTATCCCGGGGATATAGTATCACCCGCACCATCCCGGATGCCAAGGTGATAAAAGATCCACATACGGTTTCACTGAACCAGGATCTTGAGGTAATGGTGGCGAAAGGTCGACTTTTTTGCCGTGTAAAAGGAAAATCCACCGATGGCCAAAAAGACTTTCGAACAGGCAATGAAACAGCTTGAACAAATTGTTCAAGATCTGGAATCCGGTGATATGCCACTGGAAAAAGCCATTAAGACATTTGAAGAGGGCATCCAGCTTTCAAAATTTTGTTCCGAAAAATTGGACGAAACCGAGAAAAGAATTACTATTCTAATGCAGGGCTCGGATGGGGAGTTATCCGAGGCGCCCTTCTCCGCTGAAGATGAAGTCTAAAAATGCCTAAAATGCGCTAAAATGCCTAAAGTGCCTAAAATTGTGGCGTCGCTGCGCTCCAGCTTTATTTTAGAGACCTGGCATTTTTAGCATGAAAAAACAGAAAGCTGTAAGTGAATATAATTGCATACCCTGCTTTTTTCTATTAATAAAATTGATCCGCCGCAGGCGGACCCCGACTTTAGGCACTTTAGGCATTTTGAAATTTTAGGCATTTCTTTATACTTATGGTCGAACTAAAGTCTTATATTAAACAAAAAAACCAGATTATTGACGCGTCTTTAGAAAAGATGCTGCAGGATTCGAATTCTTCTAAAACCCTCGTAACGGCCATGAAATATTCTTTAATGGCCGGCGGTAAACGCATCCGACCGGTTCTGTGCCTGGCCGCCTGTGAAGCTGTGGGCGGTGTGGCGGAAGATGCTTTGACAGCAGCCTGCGCACTGGAGATGATCCACACTTATTCGCTTATTCACGATGATTTACCTGCCATGGATGATGACGAACTGCGGCGGGGAAAAGCCACCTGCCACATTACCTTTAACGAGGCTACCGCTATACTGGCAGGTGATGCTTTGTTGACCCTGGCTTTTGAGGTGCTTTCCTCCGTTCAGTTCGACGATGGGAATCAGGCTTTCCGATGGCTGCAGGTTATCCGTCTAGTTTCTAAGGCGGCCGGCTATCAGGGCATGATCCAGGGCCAAATGCTGGATATCGCTTCAGAAGGCATTAAACTTTCCGCCGATGAGCTTGAAACCATGCATCGCTTAAAAACAGGGGCACTGATAGAAACCTCCCTTGCCTGCGGCGCTTTGCTCGGAGGTGCGGATCGCCGGCAGAGAGATTTGATCAATGACTATGGCCGTAAAATCGGTCTTGCCTTTCAGGTAGCTGACGACATATTAAATGTGGAAGGTAATCCGGAGTTGATGGGTAAGGCTGTGGGGACCGACAGGCAACGGGAAAAAAGCACTTACCCATCCGTACTGGGTATTCAGGCGGCCAGGGAATTTTCAAAAAAACTTGTGCAAGAGGCATTGCAAGCAATTGAAACTTTTGATAAACAGGCAGATCCCTTGCGTGGCATTGCAAGATATATTATTGAAAGAAGACGTTGAACTTGCAATCGGGTGGATAGAACCCGGTTTGGATGGCAAGAATTAGCGGTTTGGATTTGGTGTGAACCTTGAACCTTGAACCTTTGCCTCCGGCCCGGTGTGAACGGTTACATATGAAGGAGCTGTAAAAAAATTGAGTTTTTTGGAAAAAATTGATTCTCCGGCTGATCTAAAGAAGCTTGACAGAAAAGATCTTCCGGTGCTGGCCGATGAAATCCGTAAGGTCATTGTTGAAGTTGTATCCAAGACCGGTGGTCACCTTGCCTCCAGCCTTGGTGCCGTTGAGCTGGCGATTGCCATCCATTATGTTTTTGACACACCCGATGACAAGTTGATCTGGGATGTCGGACACCAGGCTTATGCCCATAAATTGCTGACAGGTCGCCGCGATAATTTTCATTCCCTGCGTCAGCATAAAGGCCTTGCCGGTTTTACACGAATTGGGGAAAGTCCCTACGATACGATTTCAACCGGCCACAGCAGCACTTCCATATCGGCCAGCCTGGGTGTGGCCCATGCCAAATATTTGAAAAAGGAAAAGTCCAAAGTTATTGCCGTCATCGGAGACGGGTCCATGACCGCCGGTCTTGCCTATGAAGGCCTTAACCAGGCCGGAGATAAATTTAAGGACCGGGAGCTGATTGTCATCTTAAACGACAATGATATGTCCATTTCGCGCAATGTGGGCGCCCTATCCTCTTTTTTAAGCCGCAAACTGTCCGGCAAGCGGCTCCAGGAAGCCAGAAAAGAATTTGGGGAATTTTTAAGGTCACTGCCGAAAATCGGCGACGATGTTTATCAATGGGCCAAGCGCACGGAAGAATCTTTTAAGACCTTCACGACGCCGGGGATGCTGTTTGAAGCCTTTAATTTCGAGTATTTCGGCCCCATCAACGGGCACAAATTAAACCATCTTATTGATATTTTAAATAATATAAAATACTTAAAAGAGCCTGTCCTGCTTCATGTCACGACCCGCAAAGGCAAAGGATACGCGCCTGCCGAAAAAAACCCGGTTTATTTTCATGGGTGCGGGTGTTTTGAGGTAGAAACTGGCAACTGCATCGATCCCAAAAGTACGATACCATCCTATACCGAGGTTTTTGGTCAGGCAATGATCCGGCTGGCGGAAAAGGATGAACGCATTGTAGCGGTAACGGCCGCCATGCCTGAGGGGACCGGTTTGGCCAAATTTGCCCAGGCCTACCCGGATCGCTTTTTTGATGTTGGCATTGCCGAGCAACACGGGGTTACCTTTGCGGCCGGTATGGCCACCGAAGGGTTAAAGCCCGTGGTGGCTATCTATTCCACTTTTCTACAGCGCGCCTATGATCAAGTCCTGCACGATGTGTGTCTGGATCGACTGCCGGTGGTTTTTGCCATTGACCGTGGGGGCATCGTCGGTGAAGACGGCTCCACCCATCATGGACTGTTTGATATGTCCTACCTCAGGTGTCTTCCCAACATGGTCATCATGGCCCCCGCAGACGAGAATGAGTTGCAGCACATGCTGGCCACTGCCATCGAGCATGACGGCCCCATTGCCTTTCGTTATCCCCGGGGGTCTGCCACCGGCATTCCTTTGGACGAAGTGATCAAACCATTGCCCCTGGGAAAGGGACAAATACTGGAAAACGGGGACGATATTCTCATTCTGGCTATCGGCAAGTCGGTCGGTGATGCCCTTGAAGCCGGCAGCTCATTAAAAGAACAGGGAATTTCAGCAACCGTGGTGAACTGCCGATTTGTCAAACCGCTCGATGTTGAGCTGATATCATCCCTGGTCGAAAGGATTCCGCGGGTGATTACCGTGGAAGAAAATGCCCTGCAGGGTGGATTCGGCAGCGCCGTCCTGGAAGCATTGAATGATGCCGGGATCAATGGGCTGCACGTTGAGCGTATCGGTGTGGCCGATACCTTTGTCGAGCATGGACCCCAGCAACTTCTGCGATCTCTATATGGCATTGATGCAGCTGCTATTGTTAGAACAGCCGTAAGGATGATGGGCCAGGAAGGTTTCTAGCGTATATAGCCGGTATAATACCTAAGAATTTCGGGGGGTAGATCGCCCTGTTCAGTCTTTTTTTTATTTGACAGAATACCTTATTCGATGTTGGACGTTCAATGTTCGATGTTCGATGTTCATTTTTGAGTTAACCTCCCGTATGAAACTAATTAAACGCAGACTCGACCTATTGCTGGTTGACAAGGGGCTGGCACCGAGCCGGCAGCGCGCCCGCGCCCTGATTATGGCCGGTAAAATTCTGGTGAACAGCCTGCCTGCCGCCAAGGCGGGCACTCTGATTTCAGAGGATGACAGCATTGAATTAAAGGGAGGAGATATTCCCTATGTCAGTCGGGGTGGCCTGAAACTCGAAGGGGCTCTGGATGAAATAAGCCTCAACATCACAGACTGCACTTGCCTTGATGTGGGTGCCTCCACCGGGGGCTTCACAGATTGTCTCCTGCAAAATGGAGCGGCACGCGTATACGCCGTCGATGTAGGATATGGGCAACTGGCCTGGAAACTCAGGCAGGATCCTCGCGTCGTGGTTATTGAGCGCACCAACATCCGGCTTATGCCCTTTGAAATGATTCCCGAAGCCGTTGATATTGCAACAATTGATGTGTCTTTTATTTCGCTGAAGATTGTCGTGCCTGCGGTGGTGGCCTTTCTGAAAGCAGAAGGCTTTATATTGGCGTTGATAAAGCCGCAATTTGAAGTCGGCAAAGATCAGGTGGGAAAGGGAGGCGTCGTCAGGGATCCCAAACTTCACGACCGCGTGATAGAAGATCTGTCCTCATTTTTTACCGGAAGCGGTCTTGGGTGCGAAAATGTTATACCGTCGCCCATCCTCGGGCCCAAAGGTAACCGTGAGTTTTTCATTCTCTTGCATCATAAAGATTCCGGGGAAAATATTTCTTCATAAAAATCTTATTTCGCAGGCCAAAACCGCCTGCGTTGATCTGATTTTGGACTTGATTTTTTCCAGTTTAACAGTTAAAAATGTCCTTTTATAAATTTTTCAAACAGGTCAAAATCTATAGGGGCATTAATAAAGAGAGGAGCTTAAATGAGTGAAAAAGTTGAAAGCTTGAGAAACATAGCCTTGGTGGCCCACTCCGGTGCCGGGAAAACGTCTCTGGCGGAGGCCATGCTGTATGACAGTGGGACGATCAAGCGGATGGGCCGCGTTGAAGACGGCAACACCGCCTTGGACTTTGAACCCGAAGAACTCAAGCGAACGTCAAGTATCAGTTCCGGGTTTCATCAACTCAACTGGAAAAAACATACCGTCAATCTCATTGACACTCCCGGGGATCAAAACTTCTTTTCTGATACCTTAAGCTGTCAACAGGCGGCTGATAGTGTGGTCGTTGTCATTGATGCGGTGGATGGGGTGAAGGTTCAAACCGAGCAGGCCTGGGAGTTTGCGAAGGAATACGGTCAGCCCTGTGCAATTTTTATCAACAAACTCGATCGGGAACGGGCTGATTTTTCCCGTGCTTTTCAAGATGCGGCTGACATTTTTCAACCCAAACCGATTATTCTGCAACTTCCCATCGGTGTGGAAGCGGACTTTAAAGGGGTTGTCGACTTAATCAGCGGCCAGGCCTATGTTTACGATGACAACGGTAAGGCCCAGAAAACCGATGTCCCGGCTGACATGCAGGAACTGGTAGAAAGTGAAAAAGAAAACCTGATCGAAAACATAGCCGAGGCCGATGATGAATTGATTGAGCGTTATCTTGAAGGCGAAACCCTTTCCGACGAGGATTTAAGGACCGCCCTGAGAACCGGCACCCAGAACCGCACGTTTGTGCCGGTGTTGTGCGGAGCTGCTACAAATAATATCGGCATCGATCTTCTGATGGACTTAATTATAAATGCCCTCCCCTCTCCACTGGATCGCGGTCCCAAAATGGGCACGGATCCTGGAAATGGTAATGAGATTGAGCGTGCCCCGGATCCGGAGGCACCTTTTTCAGCCTTTGTCGTCAAGACTCTGGCAGATCCCTACGCCGGGCGTTTGACCATATTCAGGGTGATTTCGGGAACTATCGGCAGCGATGGTAACTTCTACAATTCAAGCAAGGAAGTAAAAGAACGTTTTAATCAATTGCTGACGATTACCGGCAAAGAGCAAAAGCCAGCAAGCGGTGCCGGTCCCGGTGCTATTGTGGCCGTGGCAAAGCTTAAAGAAACCGTTACCGGCGATACCCTTTGTGATGATGCCGCCAAGATCGTCTATGCATGTGCTGAACCCCTGCCCTCCCTGATATCTTTTGCCATTGCGGCCAAGAACCAGGGAGATGAAGACAAAATTTTTATCTCATTGACCAAACTGCTGGAAGAAGATCCGGCCTTGAAGTTGGACCGGATTTCTGAAACTAAAGAGATCCTTTTATCCGGTTTGGGACAGATTCATATTGAAACCGCGATCGACAAACTTAAAAGGAAATTTAACGTCGAGTCTGTTTTGAACACCCCCAAAGTGCCCTACCGCGAAACGATAAAAAAGAAAGTCAGGGTCCAGGGCAGGCATAAAAAACAAACCGGCGGACATGGTCAGTTCGGCGATTGCTGGATTCAGATGGAACCCTTGCCCCGGGGCAAGGGCTTTGAGTTCGTCGATGCCATTGTGGGTGGCTCGATTCCCAAAACATATATTCCGGCGGTTGAAAAAGGCATCGTCGAATCCGCTCAAAAAGGGGTTCTGGCCGGATTTCGTTGTGTTGATTTCAAGGTCACCCTGGATGATGGTTCCTTTCATGCCGTTGATTCATCAGAAATGGCTTTCAAAGTCGCCGGCTCTATTGCTTACAAAAAAGCATGTGAAGATGCCCAGCCTGTTCTCCTGGAGCCCATTATGAAGGTTACGGTTACGACACCGGAAGACTATATGGGAGATATAATGGGGGATCTCAACGGCAGACGGGGCAAGGTTCTGGGTATGGACAATGCCGGAAAAAATCAGGTCATCAAAGCCAATGTACCTATGGCGGAGTTTTTAACTTATGCACCGGATCTCCGATCCATGACAGGTGGCCGCGGAATGTATACCATGGAGTTTTCGCATTATGATGAAGTACCGATGCACATCGCAGAGAAAATTGTAGAAGAGAAAAATAAACAAAAAGATAAATAAAAGTGCGGATGATGTCTTGATTTTAATCAAAAGAATTCCTCGCAGCTCTGCTGCGGGGAGCTTCATTTCCAGAATTCTTTTATACATCCACCTGCCGGAGCATAACCGTCTTTGAAGGCATCCCATTTGGTAGAAAAATAGGTCCTGTTGTTCCGGTTTATATTCCGGGCATTGGGGCAGTTTTCCATATGAAATCGTCTGGAATTTCGATTTCCGATATACCGCTTTTTTGTTTCGCTCCAGTTATACCACAAACCCTTTCTGGCTTTCATCGCCTCCTGCTGGGCTTTCAACAGGCGCTGATGGTATTTTAGATTGGGCTTGCGAAACAGATAAAAGGCGTATCCATTTTGCAGCATGTACTCGTTTAAAAAGATTCCGTCAGGTAAGAAAATATACGCCAGCAGTCGCCCGTATCGGTCCTGACGCTCCTGGTCGAATTCGAGGCGAACCTTCCGGTTTAATACCATTTGTTTGTTAAAAGTTCTGGCAGCATAGCCAAAGGGTTGCGCCTTCTGTTTGTCATGATCTATTTCCGGTGAATTAATGCCGATGTAGCGCACCCGCTTTCCATTGGTCAAGACAATGGTGTCCCCGTCATTGACCCACTTTACGGTAAACCACGTCTGGGCGGATACTGTCCCGGTAGCTGCAAATAAGATAAGAAAGATAAGCCAGTATTCCCTCCGGGGCGTATGTCCTATCCTCCGACAGACCGAACAAATTGAACATCGAACATCGAACATCCAACGTTGAACATCGAATAATGATGTCGCTCCGCTCCGCAATTTAAGCTGCACTTGCTTCGTCATCTTTTTTCCCATTCAACATTCGATGTTCATTTCTGTCATTTGGCCTTCCACAGTCCCCTGCGTTAAATTAACGCAGGGCTTATGGGCAAATCTCCTCATTTGCGCTTGCGCTTCCACCGTTAATTACCCCACAATGCTTGACAGCCTGCTGATCCAGCAAATGGTCAAGCCCCCCGCGTTCGGACGCAGTATATCCCAGGCATTTATGCCATACTTCTTCGTCTTCCATGCAAAAATAGATAAACGTTTGTGGTGCCTGGTCCCGGATGCAGGCAATGATTTTTTGATATATTTTCATTCGCAGGGGTTTAAAATACCGCATTTTGCCGTCCAGCCCGGTGATAAACTCACCAAATACAATCTTTGACTTAGGAAAGCGCTTTTCAACCAGCGGCTTTAAGGCCGGCATAAAGCGAAAACTTCCGAGACTGATCCAGGCAATGTTATCCGGCGAGACATAGGAAAATATTTTCTTTATCGTGCGTTCGTAATCTTTTTCGCAGCCATCGTATAGGACGATAGGGTCAAAATGAAAAGCCAGCGGATAGCCCCAGGATTCACATTTTGCGGCCGCTTTGAGTCTGGCCGTGAGTGAGGCTGTGCCCCGTTCTTCTTCGGCGATAATTTTTGGGGTATTAACTGACCAGGACGTGATGGTTTTGCTGTTATGGGGCAACAGCTCCAGGTTTTGAATAGCGGTGGTTTTGCTTTTGAGTTCCAAAACGGCATGTTTTTGGGCGCCAAAAGCCGGAATAAGATGGGTGGATAGATCGGTCCACAATTCCCAGATTAAACTATCGGTGAATTCACCGGTCCCGATTCTATGTATTTCTTTTTCGGCGAAAATGGCGTTGAGTTCTTCGAAAAGATCATTGTGATTAATGAAATACTGAAGCACGGGCGGGTGGAAATAGGATTGCAGGATACAATAGGCGCAGTCCATCTGACAGAAAGATCCGATGTGCAAGATTTCATAACCGCAGCAGGTATAAGCGCGCGTGCCGGGACATGCTTTAATAAAGGATCCCTTGTTGCGGGTAAGAAACAAAATTTTTTTACCCTGTCGCACCGGATCTGCTGCCGCTGAAACGACATTATAGACTGTTTGGGCGTCCGGTACAATTTCACCCGCCAGGCCAAGCCGTTCAGTGATGAGACGGATTTGGGGTGAATCGGCTATTTGACGGTCAATGTAAAGCTTTTGAATGGACATTGGGAAACGATCTATATCAGAAAAATCATGTCTATTCAAATATGTTATCAGGATATTCCGCGGGCAAATATTTCGAAGGCGATATCGAGGGTTTGTTTTAAATAAGATTCTAAATACGGAAGGATGGTATATGTGCAGAAGAACTTATGATATCCGCTTTGGAATCGTCGGTCTCAGTAGCGGGTTAGGGGGTTAATTATCGTTACGTTCGATAATTTTTTTAAGGCCGGGATGCTTTATCAGGGAGTCCAATTTGGTGCGAAGGGTTTTGAGCTGGCTGATGCTGCTAAATGACATGGTTAGGGTGTAGGTCGTGCCTTCAAAATCTTTTGGGGCAATTAATTTGATGTCATTTCCAAGATTAAGTTGTTTGCGCTGATTTTCAAATTGTGCTTCGGCTTTCACAAGTTGGGGAAATCGGCGCTGTCTTAAAAAAGCTCGTAATTCTCGCGCTTTTTGGCCACGGTCCATATCCGGGTCAACTATGATATCCTGCAGTTGCTGATCTCCCAGTACCCTTTGCTCTGAGATACGCTCTCGCCGGGCAATTTCTTTGACCAGTGTCATGATTTCTCTTTGTTTGTTAAGGCTCAACTTGAATTCACCAAAAAGCTGCACATAAACCACGGCACAATTCGGTGCCAATTTGTCAAGATCCATCGCCATGGAGAGTGAAATAGTTTCATTCTGAATAGCGCTTTGAATACTCTCGGGCAGCAGGCAAAGTTTTTTGATTTTTTTTATCACAGACGGATTCGACGGCAGGCCGAGTGATGCTGCCGATTCGATGAGACCCTGGTTGGTGTTTATATGGGCCGAAAGTTTGTGCAGAGCCCGGGATGTTTCTATCAGGTCTAGATGTCTTTGGAGCGTGTTGTCGGCAATGGCAAGACGTAGATATTCCAGGTAATTTAAATTTGGCTCGAGAACACGGACAGTGATTTCTTCCAGGCCCAGTTTTTTGCAGGCGGTTATGCGACGAAACCCGCTGACAATCGTAAAATCGGATGCTTTTTCGATCACAAAGGGCGGGTTCAGCAGACCATCGTACCGGATGGATACCAGCAGGTCATCAACACTTTTTCGGGTTGTGATATGAAAGGTATCGTCTGTTGTATCTATGCGGTTCAGTTGTACTGATTTCAATTGAGCGGCGGGGAGGTCTTTTTTTGGCATAATGATGGCTAGGTTTCAGGTATCAGCGTCCAGATGACAGAAGACGGATGACAGAAGCATGCGAATGCGGAAGTCGCGATGCGGAAAAGGAATATCTGACTTTCATATTTTCCGCATTCCGACTTCCGAATTTATACGATCACCTACCCTATACCTTCAGCCTTCTATGAAGTCTTTTGGGAAGTTATCTTCATCAATCCAACCCATGGCTGTCACCGGTGAGTTGGATGAGTGCTTCCAGATATTTATTCCGTGTATTACGAATAATATCATCTGGCAGCTCAGGTCCGGGCGGTTGTCTGTTGTAATTTATGGATATCAGATGATCTCTGACATATTGTTTGTCATAGCTTTGCTGCGGGCCACCCGGCTGGTAGGATTTTTTAGGCCAAAATCTGGATGAATCCGGTGTCAACACCTCGTCGATGAGAATTATGTCGTCTCCCGCCAGGCCAAATTCAAACTTGGTGTCGGCAATGATGATTTGCTTCTCACTGGCCATCTCAGCGCCCTTTTTATATATTGCAAGACTTAAATCCCTGACCGCTGACGCATGCTCGTGGCCGATTCTTTTTACGGTTTCTTCAAAATCGATATTGATATCATGGGCGCCAAGTTCCTCTTTGGTTGACGGTGTAAATATCGGCTCCGGCAGCTGGTCGGATTCTTTCAGGCCCGGGGCCAGGGGTATTCCGCAAACACTGCCGGATTCTTGATAGGATTTCCATCCTGAACCGGATATGTAGCCCCTGACAACGCATTCGATGGGCAAGGGGTTTGTTTTTTTAACCAGCATGCTGCGACCGTAAAGGGTTTCGGCGTAAGGCCGGCAGACTGCCGGGTATTCATTGACGTCGGCGGAAACCACATGATTTTCAATAATCGGTTTCATAATCTCAAACCAGTACAGGGAAATCTGGGTTAAAATCATTCCCTTATCCGGAATAGGATCCGGCATGACCACGTCAAATGCGGAAATGCGGTCCGTGGCCACCATTAACAGGTTGTCGCCAAGGTCGTATATATCCCTTACTTTCCCCCTCTTAACCAGGTTTAAATCTCGAAAATCAGTCTCGCTGACAGGTGTTCGCATGGAGCAAAATCCTTTTCTTATGGCTGGTATTGATTATTCGTCATCGGTGGTAAAAGTTTCTTTTGGAGAGTCGCCGCCACTGACAAATTTTTTTAAAAGGCCGGAAGCGTTTTGATCCAGTTCAACAAACTGAATTCCGATTTCATATTTTCCCTCGCCGCTAGATCGGACATGAACTGGTTTTCCTTTAAGGTCAAGCAGATCCTCTTCCAGGCTAATGGTCAGCTGAACAACATGGTCGGGTTCGATCGGAAAATGAGTTTCCAGCAAAATCCCTGATTCGGAAATGTTCAGTGTTCGACCCATACCCTGTTTGACTACGTTTTCGTCCTCATCCAGACAAATATAGGACAGATTAAGGGACTGGATACGCTCGTGTTTTCTTTTGTTTTCAGAAGTCATGGCATATTCTTTTTTTCTGGGGGATTAAAATTATAAAACGATCTCAATTTATGGGAACCTGCAACCGGTTAAACCCACCCGGGTCAGGGTCTGAATTAGTCTGCCAAAATCTTTTTATAATATTCACAGGCGATCAGTGTCGTTACGGAAATACTGGCTGCCAGATGTGCTAAAATGTTTTTTAAGGTCGACGAAAGCATTTCATGTTCTTTCTGCAATTGCATGGGGTCAAGAGCTGCCAATTTAAGATTGGGAGCTGCAAAAACCGATGCCGCCTGCGGTTCATTGCCCATGTCCAGAAAGGACACGCGGCCAAAAAAATCTCCTTTTTGAAGGTGGGCCAGGGGCACAATGCCGCTGGTGGTTTCCCGGGCAACAATGGCATCGCCGGAAGTTATTCTAAACAGGCGCTCTTCAGTCTGCCCCTGTTTAACAAGCGGTTTTTTCCCTTCGATGATTTCAATAACATTTTTGTCCTCTGAATAAATATCAACGGCCATGCGGGTAATTTGCTTTAGTCGAATATCAAGAGCCTTGACAAATTCTCTGTAATCCGGTGACATGCCCGCCAGTTCACTGGTCATCAACTGTGCATCCAGCATGCCGAGCTGAACATTTCCTACCGCAGTAACCGTAGCATCGCGAACATTGTCAGCATTTAAAAGCGATGCAACGCTGCCCAGAAAAGCACCGTCCCCAATCCTGAGAATATTTAGACTTCCCTTGGGGGTTTCTTTTGAGATTTCGGCAATCCCTTCCAGTATCACCCAGATCCAGTTGCCATGGTTGCCTTCCTGGACAATTTCATCACCGGCGTAAAAGCTTTCCTCATCAACCACATAAGAATAGTCTACCAGTGGGCCTTTAATCAAAGGCAGTGCCCCTGATTTAGCTGCCGTGCCGGAGGGCTTTGATCCTGCGGCAGCCGGTCCAAGGACCTCGACCTGGCCCTCGTCGAGCAGACGCATTCCATCCAGAATAATTTCCATTCGGCTTTTGGTGATGGCTTTTTCGCAGGTGACCTCTTCCTGGACGAATTCGAACTGGCCGTCTAACCAGCCGAACAGTGCGAACAGGGCATCAAGGCCGGTTTTGGAACCGTTGGCGGCATTAATCGGGTTACCCTTGTCAATGTAAATGATACCGGGTTGAACGGCGTGGGCATTGTGTAGAGATACAGTGCCGGAACTTCCGGTTGTGCCTAGTAACTGCAGCAGCTCACCCAGATTGAGAAAACTTAAATTGCCTGCAAATGCCACATCGCCTGCCATATCGAAAAATTAACCCCCCAAATTAAGTTCCTTTTGAAGTGATTTTAGTACCAACTTCAAGCAGGCGTTGAGGGTTTTTCCAACGCCGTCACCCTTCAAGGCACTGGCCGGAAAGGAAGGGACCTTTAACTGTCGATTTAAATCCTGCTGCAATTTTTCAAGCGGCATCAGGGTAATATTGGCATCGGTGAGGTCGCGTTTGTTATATTGAATCACAAGGGGTGTGTTAAAAATGCTGAGACTGTATTCTTTCAGGTTCTGCTGGAGGTCTTTTAGCGCAAGCATATTTTTTTCACGCCGGACCTCAAGGGAATCGGCGACGAAGACAATGCCGTCGGCTCCCCGCAAGACCAATTTCCGAGTCGAAGCATACCGCACCTGTCCCGGTACCGTATATAACTGAACCCGAACATCACATCCCTTCAACTTCCCGAGTTCAAGAGGAAGAAAATCAAAGAAAAGGGTCCGGTCGCCATCGGTGTTGATAGAAACCATATCCCCCTTGACTTGATTTTTAAAAGCTTTGTGAATATATTCCAAATTGGTCGTTTTACCGCACCGACCCGGGCCGTAATACACGATTTTACACTCGATTTGTTTTTTCTTTAAGTTAACTATCGCCATCTGAATCCGCTCTTTAAAATCCAACTTTCTATAATATCACATTCAAACCGAGTCTTAAAGCCAAATTATATATCTTGTGTAATATCGAAATACTTATACCATTTTGATATCCCCTGTCAACAAGCACCGGTCATAAAATTAGGTTGACAATACAATAATTTGTGTTCACAATTATTTTCTTTTTTAGACCGGGAGAACACAATATTAAATCGAGGAGGAGATTTTAATGGACAAGAAAGTTACCGTAATCGGCGCCGGAAATGTGGGTGCAACTGCGGCTCAGCGGTTGGCTGAAAAGCAGTTATGTGACGTTGTGTTAGTGGACATCGTCGAAGGCATTCCCCAGGGAAAAACTCTGGATTTGAACGAAGCGGCTCCTATAGAAAAACATGACTGCCATCTTACGGGGGCCAACGGTTATGAGGAAACGGCCGGATCGGATATCGTCATCATCACAGCCGGCATACCCCGAAAGCCGGGGATGAGCCGTGATGATCTTATCAGCACCAATGCCGGTATCGTGAAAGCGGTCACCCAGGAAGTCGCCAAGCATTCTCCGCAAGCCATTCTTATTATCGTCAGCAATCCGCTAGATGCTATGTGTCATGTGGCTTATGAGGCGGCAGGCTTTCCCAAGGAGAGAGTCATCGGCATGGCCGGGGTGCTGGATTCCGCTCGTTTCAGGGCCTTTATTTCCATGGAATTGAACGTTTCCGTTGAAAACACCCATGCCTTTGTGCTGGGTGGACACGGGGATACCATGGTACCCCTACCTCGATACTCAACCGTTGCGGGTATTCCAATCACCGAACTAATGGCCTCGGACCGGATCGACGCCCTCGTGGAAAGGACCCGTAACGGTGGCGCGGAGATCGTAGGGCTCCTGAAGACAGGCAGTGCCTATTATGCACCGGCATCCGCCGCGGTCGAGATGGCGGAATCAATTTTAAAGGATAAAAAGAAAATCCTTCCCTGCGCAGCATACCTCCAGGGAGAGTATGGCCAGCAGGATCTGTTTATCGGTGTTCCGGTGAAACTAGGTGCCAAGGGGATTGAGGATATCATTGAGATAACCCTGACAGACGATGAAACGATAGCCCTGCAAAAATCAGCTGATGCCGTTCAGGAACTTAAGGATTTGCTTAAGACGTTGGCTTAGCGCGGTCGAGCACACAAGATAAAAAAGTAGATTGGCCTAATATTTTCTATGGTGCCAAGTGTCATGATAAAGGGTTCAAAGGTTCAGGGTTCACCGTTCAGCCTTATGGTTTGAAATTGCCAATCGGTGGGGACATTCCAACCTTTGAACGCGGAACCTCTAAAACCTAATGAGTGGATAGTGCTTCTATCACTGATTCCGCTGTGCTGCGATTAAATCCGGGCAGTGAACTGATTTCATCGAGATCGGCTGCCCGGATATTTTTTATGGTCTGAAAATGTTTCAGCAGGGTTGCCTTTTTTTTGGGGCCAACACCCGGAATCGTGTCTAAAGCAGATTGCAGGGATTTCTTGGTGCGTCGCCGGCGATGAAATGTAACGGCAAAGCGGTGGGCTTCGTCCCGGATGCGCTGTAAAAACAGCAGAAGATCCCCTTCCCTGCCAAAGCTTAAAGGATTGGCCCTGCCCGGTTTAAAGATTTTGTCCCGCTTCTCACCTTTTCTCTCATCTTTTTTGGCGATGCCGACCACGTCAAATTGTCCCTCAAGCCCCAGAGCTCTGACAACCGCCAGCGCAATGTTAAGCTGCCCTTTGCCGCCATCCACCATTAACAGGTCCGGATACGGTTTCGAGTGGTTGCCCTTGCCGAAACGACGCTTTAATACCTCATCCATATAGGCATAGTCATCGTGTTCACTGACTGTTTGGATCCGGTATTTGCGGTAGAGGTCATTTTTGGCACGGGCCCTTTCAAACACGACCATGGCCGCCACGGGCTCGGTTCCGGAGATGTTGGAGTTGTCAAAGCATTCTATTCGCGATGGCAATTTGTTCATTTTCAGTTTTTTTTGAAGCCGCAACAAAAGATCTATTTCAGCGGAATGTGATGCAAGGATATTTTTTAATTCATTATCCGCATTATGGACGGCTAAATTTATCAGCCGAGCTTTTTCGCCGCGTTTGGGAAAAATAATCTTAACCTTTTTTTTCCTAATGTCCCGCAACCATTCTTCGATCAGGTGGGTATCTGCCAACTCGATGGAAGTCAGCAATTCATCCGGTACAAAGGGGTGGCGATCGTAATATTGTCTGATAAAAGCAGCCAGCATTTCTTCTTCTGTGGATATGGTCTCGGAAAAGTTGTAGTGTCGTGTTCCGGTAAGAAATCCATGGCGTACGGCTAAAACTGTTATCACAGAAAATTTCGGAGACCGGGTCAGGGCGAAGACATCCCGGTCTTTAAAATCGGTTGTAACGGCTATTTGTTTTTCTATGGTTCGTTCCAGGGAGAATATCTTATCTCTCAATCTGGCTGCTTTTTCGAATTCCTGGATCCGGGCGGCGTCTTCCATCTGCTTTTTTACCTTGCGAAGGAGATCCGGCGTTTGGCCCTTCAAAAACATGACGGCTTCACCAACCTGTTCATGATACACAGCCGGATCGACATCGAGACAACACGGGGCCAGACATCCTTCCATCTGGCAATGGAGGCAGGGCCGGGTTCTGGTTCTAAAATCTTTGGCTTTGCACTTGCGCAGTTTAAAAGTTTTGTTGATGGTTCGCAGCGTTTCACGAACCGCTTGGGCGGATGCAAACGGCCCGAAGTACTTGGCGTCATCAACACCTATTTTTCTGACGATCGAAAAATTAGGGTATTTTTGGTTTAGATCAATTCGCAGCGACGGATAACGTTTATCATCTTTTAGGATGACGTTGTAGCGCGGCCTGTGTTTTTTAATGAGATTGGACTCGAGGATGAGCGCTTCTTTTTCCGTTCCGGTGATGATGGTCTCGATATCATCTATTTTGTTAACCAGAATGCCTGCCTTAAGGTCCAGGTGCCCGGAAGTTTTAAAATAGGAAGATAATCGTTTTTTTAAATTCCTGGCCTTGCCGATATAAATTACCGTTCCGACAGCATCCTTCATCAAATAGACACCGGGTTCAGTGCTGACGGACGTTAGCTTTTTAAGAATATCATTTTCTGGGTTCATGGGTGGTTTTAAACATAATAAGATTGCTTTTTAACATTCAAAATTCGATGTTGGACGTTCGATATTCGATGTTCGTCCTTTTAGAGTTCGATGTTCTTTTTTTAGCCTTCTTAAACCTCTAAGACAATCAACTTCTGCAACGCTCTGATCTGGTCTCTTAAATCTGCGGCTTGCTCAAACTCAAGGTTTTTGGCCGCTTCGTTCATTTGTTTTTCCAGGGAATTTATAGCTGAATCAATATCATCCAGCGATTTATAAGTTTCGATGGCATCCGCCACATGATCGACGGCGGTGGCCTCCTTTTCATTTCCGAAATTAAAAATATGGGTAATATCCTTTTGAATGCTTTCAGGCGTAATCCCGTGGCGTTGATTATAGGCCTGCTGAATTTTGCGACGGCGATTGGTTTCATCAATGGATTGTTGCATTGATCTGGTCACTTTATCCGCATACATAATAACCTTTCCTCGCACATTTCTGGCCGCGCGACCGCAGGTTTGAATTAGGGATCGTGCCGACCGCAGAAAACCTTCTTTATCTGCGTCCAGGATTGCCACCAGAGCAACTTCGGGTATATCAAGACCCTCACGCAGCAGGTTGATTCCCACCAGGACATCAAACTTGCCCATTCTCAGGTCTCTGATAATGTCCATTCGTTCAAGGGTGCCGATGTCGGAGTGAAGATAGCGTATCTTGATCCCCAGATCCGAATAATATTCGGTTAGATCTTCGGCCATTCGTTTCGTCAGGGTTGTTACCAGAACCCTTTCATGGCGCTTCTGATGGATAGAGATTTCTTCAAGCAGATCATCCACCTGGTTTTTGGCGCTGCGGACGTCAATCAGCGGATCAATCAATCCGGTGGGTCTGACGATCAGTTCTGCCAGGGCCCCTTTGGCCTTTGAAATTTCATATTCCGCCGGTGTGGCCGAGACATATGTCACCTGTGATATTCGTGCTTCACTTTCTTCAAATTTCAGCGGGCGGTTGTCCAGTGCGGAAGGCAACCGAAATCCGTATTCAACCAGGGTTTGTTTGCGGGATCGATCCCCCCGGTACATCCCCCTTATCTGCGGCACTGCGATGTGGCTTTCGTCGATAAACAGCAAAAAATCTTCCGGGAAATAGTCCAGCAGGGTTGGCGGTGGTTCTCCGGGTTTGCGGCCGGTCAGGTGACGGGAATAATTTTCAATTCCGTTACAGTAGCCAAGTTCCTGTATCATTTCCAGATCGAATTGGGTGCGTTCTTCAATTCGTTGGACTTCAATCAGTTTGTCTTGCTTGCGCAAGTATTCCATCCGTTCTTTCAACTCTTCGATGATGGAGGCCATGGCTTTTTTGAGGGTTGTCTTCTGGGTGACATAATGGCTGGCCGGAAATATGGTTGCCTGATTCAATCGTTTGGAGACAGTGCCACGCAGAGGATCTATTTCTGAAACGGATTCAATCTGATCCCCGAAAAAATCAATGCGAATGGCCTTGTCTTCTTCGTAAGCCGGAAAAACTTCCACCCGATCACCCCTTACTCTGAATACGCCCCGGTGAAAGTCGACATCATTGCGCTCATACTGCATGGCGACCAGTTTGAAAAGAAACGCATCCCGCCCGATTTCCGTGTTGGTCTCAATGTCAACCCGCATGCCCAGGTAATCTTCGGGTGCACCCAGTCCGAAAATACAGGATACACTAGCGACAACGATGATATCTCTGCGGGACAATACCGACCGGGTGGCTGAATGTCGCAATTTGTCTATCATTTCGTTAATTGACGAATCTTTTTGAATGTAAGTGTCGCTGGATGGAATATAGGCTTCCGGTTGATAGTAATCGTAGTAGCTTACGAAATATTCCACGGCATTATTCGGAAAAAGTTGTTTGAATTCGTTATAAAGTTGAGCTGCAAGGGTTTTGTTCGGGGCGATGACCAGCGTCGGTTTATTTGCCTTGGCGATAACATGGGCCATGGTAAAGGTTTTGCCGGAGCCGGTGACTCCCAGCAGGACGTTCTGGCGTTTTCCCGCCAGCAAATTGCGGGATAATTTTTCAATCGCCTGGGGCTGGTCACCGGTCGGTTCAAAATTGGAAATTAACTCAAACTTGGACATAAGATGCTCTAAACTGGGCAGTCTAACCTAAAATCTGGGCAGGTTCAGGATTCTCTAAAGTATTTAAGATTATTGATCGTGGAGTAATGGAGTGATGGAGTATTGGATGGTTCTAAGAGGATATCTGCCTTTCAACCATTACTCCAATGATCCAGTCCTCCAGTACTCCAAGACGCCAAATTTCTCCTGAAATGAGGAAATAGTAAGCTAATCCAGACCTGAATCATGAGACGAGCACCACGCTCATGGCACCGATGCCCTCTCCTTTTCCGATGACGCC
>JBATKU010000532.1:0-2343 GCA_049669725.1 Desulfobacterales bacterium | reverse complement strand
TCCTCGATCCCATCCTTTTGAGTTCCTCTATTAGAAGGGAATCAAATCCTATTTCCCCAGCATTGTCGCAGAGGAAAAGTACATGGGCCGCTTTTAGGGCCGCGCCGTAGACATCTCCTAACCGAAGTTCAGAGTTCGAAAAATAATATCCTATAATATCAAGGTCTTATACGCCAGCTAATTCATATTTTGGCACTACAGATTTGAATTTATCATAAAACGGTTTTTACGGTCCTCCCTGGCTGGTAAGGGAGATCCAATGCATCATATATAGCTTGATGCGCCGGTTCAGCTTTGGATGATTTTCTGATATGGATTGTTTTGCCATCCTTTCTTTTCATCGTAGTGGTCACCCTAACCTGCGTTGATAGTTGTTTACGAATCGTTGTCCAAGAAAATCGGATTCCTTTTTGTCGAAGCTTAAATCGAATAGTCTGTAACACATGATAAGCCAGAAGGGTTATGAAAATGTGACCATCACATCTAGCTTCTTTCTGATGGTAGATTGGCCTGATCCCTAACTCCGACTTCATGCACCGAAATGCATCTTCAATATCAGTCAGCATTGTATAAATATCCCACATCTGTTGTTCATTGAGATCTTTTCGGGTGGTTCTCAGACAATAGACCCCACTGGTCTTTTCTGTTTTTTTAAGAGACCAGGTGATGTTTTTGGCCTTGTCCGCTTCGGTATCTTTTTCAATACTGACATTGTAACGGTGAGATACCAGTTTGAATCTTTCTTTTAATCGGCCAATTCTCTCAACTACCTTATCGTAGCGTTTAGTGCCGTTTTTAAGGTTAAGAGCACTGCGTGCTTTATGCAGCTCGTCTTCAAAGCGCTGCTGAAATTTATTCTTGATACTTTCTTCTTTCTTCTCTTTGTCAACGGAGTGACAATAAAGTTCCAATTCATCTGTTTCCAGGTTTTTGGCCAACCCGGCTTGAACAAAAACAGTGTTTGTCTTATCATCCGCTTTAACCGTGACCATATCTACATCAGTAGGTATTTCTTTCTTTTTCTTTCTGGAAACCACGATATAAGGATAGTGTTTGTCTTTCAGCCATTGGATATTGTTTTCAGTAGAGATCCCTGCATCCATTACGATGGTCGGTTTGACAAATGAATCTTCCGAACGCTCTCCTCCTGAAAGGCCCAGTATCATAGTCTCCAGGGTTTTCGGCTCGCTGACATTGCCTTCGAAGATTCGGCTTCTCTTGGGAAACCCATGCATATCCAGGACAAGCCCCAAAGTCACCAGCAGACAATCGTTACGTTTTTCTTTTGATCTGGCGAACCGTGCTTTGGAGTTATATTTGCCGGAACCTTCAAGAAATGTATTAGTCAGATCATAGAGAATGATTTTTTCGTCCAAAGAAAAAAGCTGTCCTTCGGTTCGGCGCAAATGCTCTTCAAGGGCATCCTTATTTCTTAATATTTGATCAGAGGCTTTATATACACGATCCAGAGATATGTTAGTGAAATCAAAGTCCATTAGTTCACCCAGGCCACTGATGTTCTGCAACCAGTAATGGGTTGATCTTTCAGAACCTGGAACAATCATACGACCGATGATCACTCCAATAGCCGTGGCAAGCTGGTTTCTGTTTAATCCGAGTTCTATTAATTTCCTGTCGAACTTAAGATCTTTGATGATATTATGCACAACATGTTCTGCTCCAACTGTTCGAGGATCCTCATTCTCAATGCTGTTAACATCAATAGTATCATAATCCGGGGTAGAATATTCCTTCTCAGTAACAACCGTAGACTGTTCTCGAATAATTTTTCTTGCATATCTCCTTGCAAGCTTATTTACCTCTTTTGGATAATCAATAAGGGGCTTTTGCCCGGTAATGATCTCTTCAATACAATTAGCGAGTTCTTTCCACTGTTCTTTGTGTAGGTTGAAATCTACACCCAGATTCAGTATGACCCTTTGTCGAGGACCTCTTTCCGTTCTGACCGATTCGACCAGCTTATAGGTGCAATACTCTTTTCTGCTTTTTTTATTCTTGTGTGGGGTTTTTCGAATGAACATAAAAAGCAGAATAACAGAGTTATATCAGCAGGTCAAGGGCTAAATCTATATTTTGGCACTACATTCGTTTTGGAAGACGTAACCTATTGATATTACTAGGACCGCTATTGAAATATAGCCCTTTTTAGCAACGAAAACAGTAAAAAACCACGAAGTTGGGTTAAGGTATTATATTGGTTGAATTAAATGGAGGGATCTAAATACTTTTAACATATCTAAACTTTGAAAATAACTGCTATTATTCTGAAGTCCATCGATTTTCAATGATACATATGGCAGTTGTAATAAAACGACGACTCAC
>JBATKU010000531.1:0-4494 GCA_049669725.1 Desulfobacterales bacterium | reverse complement strand
GAAATGGTTGAACGCAAGCGCTCGGAAAAGGAGCGGCGATATCTGCAAGACCAGCTGGCCAAATCCCAGAAAATGGAAGCCATTGGCACCCTTGCCGGCGGTGTGGCCCATGATCTCAACAATATTCTTTCCGGCCTGGTTAGCTATCCCGAGCTTCTTTTGATGGATCTGCCCGAGGAAAGCCCTTTAAGACAGCCCATATTAACCATCCAGAAATCCGGGCAGAGAGCTGCCGCCATTGTTCAGGATTTGTTGACCCTGGCCCGCAGGGGCGTTTCTATCAGGGAAGTCATGAATCTAAATCAGATGATCGATGACTATTTAAAAAGCCCGGAAAATCAGAAGATTATGGAATACCATTCAAAAGTTAAAGTGAAAACCAACCTCCAACCTGATTTGCTTAATATTATGGGCTCGCCCGTACATCTTTCCAAAACAATCATGAACCTGATTTCCAATGCAGCCGAAGCCATGTCCAATGGCGGCAAGATTATGATCTCTACTCAAAATCGATACATCGATAAATTGATAAAAGGCTACGATGCCGTGGATGAGGGCGACTATGCAACGCTGACGGTTGCGGATACCGGCATTGGGATACCACCTGAAGATCTTGAAAGAATATTTGAGCCTTTTTATACGAAAAAAGCCATGGGCCGAAGCGGCACCGGCTTAGGTATGGCAGTGGTCTGGGGAACCGTCAAAGACCACAATGGATATGTCGATGTTCAGAGCGAGCTTGGCGAGGGCAGCACAGTTACTCTCTATTTTCCGATTACCCGCGAAAAATTGCCTATCGAAATACAAAGTGTCTCTGCTGAGAAATATAAAGGCAACGGTGAGTCGATATTAGTAGTTGATGATATAAAAGAGCAGCGGGAGATCGCATCCGGCATGCTTGAAAAATTGGGCTATAATGTCAACACAGTACCCAGCGGGGAGGAGGCGCTGGTCTACATGGAGAAAAATGGGGCGGATTTATTGGTGCTGGATATGATCATGAACCCCGGGATGGACGGCCTTGAAACCTACCAGAAGATTCTTCAGTTTCATCCCGAGCAAAAAGCCGTCATCGCCAGCGGATTCTCGGAATCCGAAAAGGTTAAAAAAGCTCAAAGCATCGGGGCCGGCACCTATGTCAAAAAGCCGTACTCATTTGAAAAAATCGGACTGGCGGTCAAAGGCGAACTGTCGAAGTGAGCCCCGATTGGTGGGGATTATTTGTTAATAGATCAGGAAAGATCAGTCCGGGCCGGAAACTTAAGATATCCCGATACAAATGATCCCAGAAAAATAACACCTCCTACAAGGGCAATGCCCGATCCAAAAGAATTGACATCTCCCATAAATCCAATGAAGGTGGGAGCTGCTCCTCCGCCTATCATAAAGGCCAGAGGAACCGTTAAGGAGACGGCAATGCTTCTATCCTTGGAGGAGCTGACCATGGACAGCGCAGCAAGGCCGGCAGGAAAAAAACAAACCGCCATCACAGGCTGTAAAAAAACAGCCGCAGTGACCCAAGATGTTGAAGCTATGCCAATAAAGACCGTCATTAATCCGGTCAATATAAAAACGATCCTTAAAACCCCTCTGGGGCCGAAGCGATCCGTTGCCCACCCCCCTGCCAGCGTAACCCCGATAGCCGCAACCCTGGATAGCGCAATAAGGGTGTTGGCCCAGTTACGGGCCATACCGTGTTCGGTCACCAGGTAAAGCGACAGCATGGAGTAAATCCCCAGGGTGCTGCTGATTCCCAGACTGAATAACACCACCATAATCCAGAAAGCCGGAGTGGATAGCAGGTTGCGGAATGCGGCATAACCGATAGGCTCACCGTGAAACTCCCCTCCCCGGCCAAACTTTGCAAACACAACCGAAAGCAGCAGAGCCGCAATGCCAAGCACCTTAAAGACAGCCCGCCAGGAATACCAATACAATACTGCCTCACAGATCAGCGGCGCCAGCACAAAACTCAAATTGGGCGCCAGTTCGTGGATGGCTATTGCCCGTCCCCACTGTCGGGACTTGAACAGGGTCGTCAGGGTAGCTATCCCGGATGGCAGGTAAGGGCCGGCTGCAATACCGAGCATAAATACCCCTAAACGAATGGACCACAGTCCCGAGCTGAACGAAGTTGAAATCAGAACCAGCCCCAGGGTCAGCCCGGACAAAATAATGGTTTGTTTATGGGTCAGGCGGGAGGAAATAAACCCTGAACCCAGAAGCGAAATAAAATATCCCAGCGAAATCGTAAGAAATAGTGAACCTGCTTCAGCGTGACTTATATTCAGATCGGATTCGACGCCGGGCATTAAGGGGGCCAGAACAATCCGGGCTAAAAAAGTTATAAAAAAGATGGATGTCAGCAATAAAAGCGGGGTTAACTGGGCACTGAAGGTTTGATGCGGGTCAGTTTGCTTTTCACCGGTCCTGGTCTCAGATAAGCTATCGGTCATATTCAGGCTCCGCAGCCACAAATATTTATAGTTCGTAAATCTCCAAAACCGGAGAATCGGCCCGTGTTTGACCGATTACGACCCTTTTCATTCCGGTGTTTATTTTCTCGGTCAACAGGCGGGCGATGCGTTGTCCGGTGGCCCAGTTTCCCGGCCTGTCCGCCTGATTTAAAAAAGCAATGCGCGCCGTTTGGGCCGGCGCGCTTTTAAATATACCGTTTTTGTGGGTAAAAACATTTGCAATCGCGGTTTCCGTAATAGCAGCATTGAGGGACATTCCTGCCAATTCGGCGAAACGCCCAGGTCTGAAAACCCATTGATCATTTAAAGGTCGCCCGATACCGCTCAGTCCTGCCAATCCTACCAGACAGCTTGTGCAGTCTGGTATCACCGGTTCATGGTCAGCCGGCGCTTTCAAGGGACGGCCCGCCGCCCCGTCAGCCTCCACAACAATCCATCGAAACAGATGGCTGTTCCAGAGGGAATTGATGGTTTCGGTCGCAAATCCAATCATTTTGCCCTGTTCGGGCAACCTGTCGCGAGCCATGGTAATGTGGGGATGTTTGTCGATCACCTCGCCGGCCTGTTCCAACAGGCTCGTGACGGAATCGGATACAATCACGCAGGATGATTGGTCCGGCTCGGGTTCAAAAATTTTTGTGGTGGTGGTGGTTAAGACTGATTCACCGGTTATTGCCAATTCGTGGGCAAGCTTGAACATCAGACTGGTCTTGCCACCGGCACCCACCAGACTGATCACGCCACCCTCCCCCAGCATCAAGCCTTCCCGCAGCGAAACCATTTATGATATCCTCTGATAGACGGAGAACCTCATATGAGACTCAACCTGTCCGGAACGGTAAAAAGATTGAACGTCGAACATCGAACGTCCAACATCGAACGTCGAATAAGGACAAAGTTTCTTTTAAGATCAAACTGACCGCTTTGACAGCCACCAGCTGGGCCGATCTGCCTTACGGCGGAACACCTGAAGCCTTTCACTAATTATGCACCCTCAGCACGGCCTCTAAAACAGATCCCCCGATGGCGCGCGCCTTTTCTGAAATCGTAAAACAGTATTGCTTCTTTCCCCGGGGGTCGACATCTCCAATTTTTAAACCGGGAATCACAGTAGTTTCTGAGCGGATCAATCCGCGAAGCACGCCATCGATCCTGCTGGTAAGTTTTTGCCCCGCTACGGTGCCAATGATCTCGCCTGCACTAACTAAATCGCCGATAGACTTTGTGGTTTTGAAATGTCCCGCGGCCGGTGCCCGCAATACCCGCTCCTCGGTAAATCCGGCAATTGCCCCGGGTACGCCGGTATTGGTTTCCGCAGCGCCGGTGGTGATAATTCTGCCGAGATCATGTCCGCGATTGGTTTCGATGACCATATGGACGTCTCTGCCGGCATAAAAACCGGGACCCAGGCCGATCACCAGTTCAGCGTCCATCATCCGGGTCCCCAGATTATTTTTGGCCAGGATAGCATCCACCACCACTTCCGGCCTGACTTGTTCCAGCAGCAGCCACTGTGGATCAACCGCAACCGCTATTCTCCCCTGCTCCCATTCTCTGTGAATGTCTTCGATCGCGCCTGCCATAACCGCTTTAACACCTTCCACCGTTTGGCTTCCGTCATGCAGGGCTTCGCAGAATGAGACCTCACGCCTGACAGCCATTGGATTAGCTGTTTCCAGCATCAGGATTTTTCTAAAATTCGCCATGTAAAGCCGCCAGGCCACGGCACTGGCCATCTCCCCGGCGCCTTTGATCACGATGGTGAGTTCACTTAGATTGGTCACTGTATGTTCCTGCCCATTAAAAAACGTCAACGTGTCTCAAAGTAAATCAATAGTGTAAGCTAAAAAGTAAAGGGTGAAAGGGTTTTTTAGGTTTCAGGTTTCAGTGTTCAGGTGTCAGCATTTGAACGTATCAGCCTGACAACTGACACCTGAAACCTGACACCTCTATCTCAGATCGCTTCTTCAGCGTCAAAATCATGTCGAGTAGCACCGTCTGAAGCTTCAAAGGCCTC
>JBATKU010000530.1:0-3831 GCA_049669725.1 Desulfobacterales bacterium | reverse complement strand
GGTAGCTTGCAACCAGGAACATCGTACCGCCAAGCCCATTCGGGGGCCGGCATGTTGGTTCCCTCCGGTCTGCCGATGAGGACCCGCTTCAACCGGGAGAACTCATCCGGAGACCATACCCTGAATGCTTCCCCCTCCCGCTGTGATACAACCATCGGTTTAACCGCTGGTTGTCCTTGGAGTACCACATCATACTCCTCCTTCTTGACTTTCTGTTCCGATTTTTCCGTCATTACGGTACCTCCTTCGTTTTAGTTGTATGGCGCTATCTGTGTATATATGAAGCGTCAATGTTAACTACGCCTAACAAAAAAAGAATCGATCATATGGTCCAGGTTTTAGCCCAGTTTATGCTTTTTGACGAAGTCGGCCAGCACCATATCGAAATTCGGTCGCCCGATTTCCTGCAGGTTATAGTAAACCCGGGTGTTCGGTTTTTTGATTTTGATAATCCGGTTCAGATCGATGGGCGTGGCGATAACCACCGCATCACACTCGGTGTTGTTGATGCTCGTCTCCATGTCTTTTAACTGTACCTCGCCGTAGCCCATGGCCGGCAGCAGCGTTCCGATATTCGGATAAATCTCAAAGGTTTCCGACAACCGGCCCACCGTGTAAGGCCGCGGATCTACCAGTTCAGCCGCCCCGAACTTGCGGGCCGCAACCACGCCGGCACCGATTTTCATCTCGCCGTGGGTCAGGGTCGGTCCGTCTTCCACCACCAGAACCCTCTTACCCCTGATCACCGAGGGATCATCCACATCCAGGGTCGAGGCGCCGTCGATAACGATGGCATCCGGAGCCTCAGTTGCGATATTGCGGCGCACCATCTCGATGCCGGCGGCATCCGCGCTGTCCATCTTGTTGATGACCACCACATCGGACATGCGCAGGGTGACGTTGCCCGGATAATAGCTCAGCTCATGGCCGGGGCGATGGGGATCGACAACGGTGACATGCAGATCGGACTTGTAAAACGGGAAGTCATTGTTGCCGCCGTCCCACAAAATGATGTCGCAGCCGTCGGGATCTTTTTCGGCCGCCCGCACGATGGCTTCATAATCCACACCCGCGTAAATCACATTGCCGCGCACCACATGCGGTTCGTACTCTTCCATCTCTTCGACGGTGCAGTTGTGCTTTTCCAAATCGGACAGGGCTGCGAAACGCTGCACTTTCTGAGCGGCGATGTCGCCGTAGGGCATGGGATGCCTGATGGCAACGACCTTAAGGCCTTTTTCCATCAGGATCTCAATGATCCGGCGCGATGTCTGGCTTTTGCCGCAACCGGTTCGCACGGCTCCCACCGAGATTACCGGTTTGGTGCTCTTGACCTGAGTATCTCCGGGTCCCAGCATTACAAAATTGGCACCGGCCGCATTCACCAGGGCACCCACCGACATGACGTGCTGATAGGGCACGTCGCTGTATGAGAACACACAGTCATCCACATCCAGGTCCTTGATCAGTTTGGAGAGATCTTCCTCGGCGTGGATCGGAATCCCCTCCGGGTACAGGCTGCCGGCCAGCTCGGCCGGATATCTGCGGCCTTCAATGTCCGGGATCTGCGCGGCGGTGAACGCCACCACGTTATAGTCTTCATTGCCACGGTAATAGGTGTTGAAGTTGTGGAAATCCCTTCCAGCAGCTCCGATGATGATAACATTCTTTTTCGACATAATTTTTTCCTCCGTAAAAAATTAATAAATTTTCTCAAATCAAATAGCTTTGCTATTTTACGATCTCCGTGCCGGCCTCGCCGGCAATGGCTTTTTCGATATCCGCCAGCTGACAGATGACACCCCGGTTGCCGGTCGCTTCGGTAAACTGCATCACTGCCTCGACCTTCGGGCCCATGGAGCCGGCCGGGAACTGGCCTTGTTGAACATATTTTTCCATCTCCGCCAGCGGCACTTTGCGCAGCATTTTCTGATCGGCCTTGCCCCAGTTGATAGCGGCGCCCTGGACATCGGATGCGATCACGAAGATATCGGCCTTGATTTCCCGGGCCAGAATGGAGCTGGCCAGATCCTTATCAATCACGGCCTCCACGCCGCGAAATTTGCGATTTTTGCGAATAACCGGTATCCCGCCGCCGCCGCAGCAAATCACGATGAAATCCATCTCGATGAGCTTTTTGATCTCACGGCGCTCGACAATGGCCACCGGCTTGGGGGATGCCACTACCCGGCGCAGTCCCTTATCGGTTTTTTTCAGCGTGTAGGGAAGCCCTTTGGCTTGCTCCTCGGTGTAAAAAGGCCCGATGGGCTTGGTTGGGTTCTGAAATCCCGGGTCGTTTTCATCCACGACGACATAGGTGATCAGGGTCACAAAGTGCTGGTCGACACTTTCCTTGATTTCCATAAAAGCCGTGTCCAGCGAGGACTCGATCATGTAGCCGATCTGGCCCTGGGTCATGGCCCCGATAATCTCCAGGGGCATTTTGGGAACCGCGTCGCAGCTTTCCTGCTGCAACAGTAAATTACCCACCTGGGGTCCATTGCCATGGGTAATGACGATCTTATATTTTTTGGAAAGCTTGGCAATTTGGCGCATGGTCAGTTTGAGGTTTTCAAACTGCTCCTCGGCGGTTCCTTTCTGCCCGCTTTGGATCAGCGCATTGCCGCCAAAGGCAACCAGCATTAACGGTTTTTGGGCCATCTTTTAAATCTCCTCAGACAGTGAGTTACAAGTGACTCGATGCTCGATGCTCGATTTTCGATACTCGATAATCCGAACTACCGTCTTAATGGTCCGAATGTCATCGAGTATCGAGGATCCAGTATCGAGTATCCAGTATCGAGTATCCAGTATCGAGCGTCCCGCTTCAGCAACCAAGGGTGGCAACCATGACGGCTTTGATGGTGTGAATGCGGTTCTCTGCTTCGTCCCACACGATTGACGCCGGAGACTCAAAGACGTCCTCGGTGACCTCCATGGCCTCCAGGCCGAACTTCTGGTAAACTTCTTCGCCGATGACCGTTTCGCGGTTGTGAAACGCCGGCAGGCAGTGCAGAAATTTCACGTTGGGATTACCGGTTTTTTTCATTGCAGCCGCGTTAACCTGGTAAGGTTTGAGAAGTTTGATTCTTTCCTGCCACACCTTTTCGGGCTCGCCCATCGAGACCCAGACGTCGGTGTAAAGAAAGTCACAGCCCTTGATGCCTTTGTCCAGGTTGTCGGTAATGGTAATTTTGGCGCCTGTGCTTTTGGCGATCTCTTGGGCCTGGGCCACCAGTTTTTTATCCGGATGAACACTTTTGGGGGCCACGGATCGAAAGTCCATCCCAAGTTTAGCCGCACCCACCAGAAGCGAATTGCCCATGTTGTTGCGGGCATCGCCCATATAGGCAAAGGAAATCTGGCTCAGCGGTTTGTCGCAGTGCTCCATCATGGTCTGAAAATCGGCCAGCACCTGGGTCGGGTGGTACTCGTTGGTCAATCCGTTCCAAACCGGCACGCCGGCATATTTAGCCAGTTCTTCGACGATATCCTGGCCGAATCCCCGGTATTCGATACCGTCATACATCCGGCCCAGCACCCGGGCCGTGTCTTTCATGGTTTCCTTGGTTCCCATTTGAGAACCGGATGGCCCCAGATAGGTCACATGGGCCCCCTGATCATAAGAAGCGGTCTCAAAGGCACAGCGGGTCCGGGTCGAGGCTTTTTCAAAAATAAGGGCGATGTTTTTGCCCTTTAAGCGCTGTTGTTCAAGACCGGCGTATTTGGCCTTTTTAAGGTCTATGGAAAGGCCCAATAAAAATTTAATTTCTGCCGGGGTAAAATCCAGCAGTTTCAAAAAATGTCGGTTTCTCAAATTGAAAGCCATTT
>JBATKU010000529.1:0-1594 GCA_049669725.1 Desulfobacterales bacterium | reverse complement strand
ACCGTTCTCTGTTCCCAACCGTCAGGAAGTTTTATAGATTCAATGGATATTCCATGCACATAGAAGCCATGCGTTTGATGGAAAATAGACAATTCTCCCAGGGAACCATCGACATCATCGGTTCTTTCAGGTCGATTCTTTGGCTGGACATTCACTTCGATAGATGCACGAAGACTTTTCGGTGCGTCGGGAAATTCTCCCAGAATTGCTTGAGATCCAAATATCCACAACTCGGTATCTTCTGAGACATCACAGGCTGCCCGGATTGCGTGTTCAAGCTGATCACGTGTCATGGTTACTCTCCATATCGCTGGTCAGTCGAGACCGTTCATCAGCGTTTAAAATGGCAAAAAAAGGGTTGCTCTGGCGCAGACGATTGGCTCGTTCACTGGAGGAGGCGATAAACCTGGACAAACGCTGTAGGGAGTACAAATCGAGGATGTCACGCCACTCCATTAAATCTTGGGTGGCCGTTCCTGGATCTTCTTTTAGCAAACGATCGATATGCGCTTTTGCCCGCAGCAAGAGCGAAGAATCCTGTTCGATGGCTTTAGCCAACTTACGCGAGATTGCGTCCAGCCGTCGATTCTTTTCTCTGTGTGTCAGTGGGGTTGCATGCTGTCGGGTAGGGCTATTCGTTGATGGCAGGACTCCATACAGAACGGTAACCTCATCAAGCGTACGATCGAAAATGTCCGCTTTTGTATAGCCTTCAATCTCAATCGTTAGATCGAAATCATTTTCCACCAGGTTGAGCCTTGCCCTCAATTGTTGAACGCAATTCGCCAGATGCCGGGCTTCATGTAACAATCCTAATGTAAGTGGCTCACCAACTTCTTTGGGGGGCGCTTGATGCCATGCTGCATATGGATGCGGTTTAAGGTTCTTAATTTCTGTTTTAATGGCATTGATCAGTTGTTCATATCGGTCCTTTTCCGCCTGAAACAGCGCTAATACGATCTGCATGAGCCTGTCCGAAAACCGAATTTCATACTGGTGTTTTCGACCGCCACCCACCCGAGAGATGAACCCCGACCGTAAAAGTCTGCCAAGTGCCTTTTGGGCGCCGGGCACCGTCAATCCGGCACGTTTGGCGGCATCCGACGCGGCAAGCGGGCCGTCAACTTGATTTGCCATGACCCTGAGCAGTCTTACATGGGCCCGGGTGCCGAACAATTCATTCAATGGATAACGTAAAAAATCCTGTTCTGAAACAATTGGCCGCATAACAGAATCTCCATTTTCGTGGTTTTTATCTCCCCGAATAATATAACTATAGTTATATTTTGTCAACTATAATTTTATTTAATAAACTATAGTTAAGTAATTTTCTATGCCTTGTCAACAACATCCCCGATCGGTAACATGCTGGTTACGTCTTAATGAATGCGTTGATGGTTTCTTGTTGTGGCAATAAAAAACCCCGTATTTTGGTAAAATTCCAGAATACGGGGTTTTTAAATGAATTCTTTATTATTTTTTAGTTTGGAAAAGAAATGGTGAAAAGGTGACACGCACCTATCCATTAAGAAGTCTCAATTTCGTACGGAGGCAGTGCACAATAAAAAACTTGATTCCATAGTGAAACAGCCTC
>JBATKU010000528.1:0-4587 GCA_049669725.1 Desulfobacterales bacterium | reverse complement strand
CCTCGGCTAATGCTTTCCGACAGGCGGGCACTTTACAGTCTAATACTCTCAGTGGATTGCGGTCCCGTCGGCGATTACAATCCGCACACAGCCTGTCACTGACGGATATCAGATAACCCGTCAAGGCCTTCCTGAAATCGGGGCGGCATTTCGGACATCCGAGAGAGTTAATGTGGGCGTTGATATCCTTGAGATTAAGCCGCGAAAACAGGGTGACCAGCAAAAAAATAAGCTGCGCATCAGCCAGGCCGGATTGTACGCCGAATATCTCAGCATCGATTTGATAAAATTGCCGGTATCGGCCCTTTTGCGGTCTTTCCCGGCGGAACATGGGCCCGATCATATAATATTTCTGAACCGGATCCTTAGCGAATAATTTGTGCTGGATGTAAGCCCGCGCTATGGAGGCCGTTGCTTCCGGGCGCAGGGTGATCAGATCCCCTTTACGATCCGGAAACGTATACATCTCCTTTTCGACAATATCCGTATCTTCACCGATGCTTCTGGCAAACAGTTCTGTCCGTTCCATTAACGGGATGCGGATCTCCTTGAAACCGAAATCTTCCAACAATTCACGGGCGATTCTTTCAATTTCCTGCCAGATCTCTACTTCACCGGGAAGTATGTCTTTAAATCCTCTAATTAACTGAATCATGGCTTTATAATATTCTAATATGTATGTTTATGTAGCTTTAAAAATTTATTAACATATCCCAGTGTTAGCAGATTAGTCAATATTTATATTATCTTTAAAATACTATTCTTGGTGATTGGTAATATTTCTCCCTTGACACTCTTTTGCCGAATGGATAATGGTTAAGTTTCCTATAAAAATGCAGAAGACGATACACATATTCTGCTCGGAAGATATCCGGTCTTAATTTCTGGAGGGGCTTTGGCGAAACCAGGAAAATCTAACGATTTAACAGACATCGAGGGCGTCCTCGTCGGCCATTACACCGACACCAAAGCAGTCAGCGGAGTGACGGTGGTGGTCTGCCCCAAGGGTGCTGTCGCCGGTGTCGACGTACGCGGCTCTGCCCCGGGCACCCGCGAAACCGATGTACTGGCACCCCATAACCTGGTCGAAAAGGCCCAGGCCGTGGTATTGTCCGGTGGCTCTGTTTTCGGTTTGTCGGCCGCTGATGGTGTCACCCGCTGGCTGGCCGAAGAAGGCTATGGATTTCCACTGGATCAAGGATTTGTGGCGCCGATTGTACCGGCAGCCGTACTTTATGACCTGGGCCGTGGAAAAGATTTTATTCCGCCCATCAGTGCCGACTGGGGTCGCTGGGCCTGTGAAGGCGCAGGGGATTACAAGGTTCAGACCGGCAGTGTCGGTGCCGGAACCGGCGCTTTATCGCACAGCATTAAAGGTGGCTTGGGCACTGCCAGCTTGATTTCGGATTCCGGAATAACAGTGGCGGCTCTGGTGGCGGTTAACTCAGACGGGTCGGTAATCAATCCCGACAGCGGGCGCCCCTGGGAGATCGGACTGGAAATAAACGGTGAATTCGGTGAGCAGGGCAAACGGTCCGTAAAGCTGCCAAAACCCCCGCAGCCGGAACCTGTCAAAAACACCACCATCGGCGTCATCGCCACGGATGCCGCGCTAAACGCTACCCAGGTCCAGAAGGTGGCCCAAATGGCCCACGATGGCATGGCCCGGGCCATTCGACCGGCCCACACCATGTTTGACGGGGATACCATTTTTTGCCTGGCCACCGGTAAAAAGGAATTGCCCGAAGCACCCGGGTTTTTCATAGCCCCCAGGGCTCTGGCTCTAAATGAACTGGGACATGCCGCTGCAAACTGCCTGTCCAGGGCGATTATTCATGCCATTTTAAGCGCCGGCAGCTTGGCCGGCATGACCGCCTTTTGCGATCTTACCGATTTTTAGCGCTATGAATTTTTAAAAATAAAAGGAGGACTTATGAAAAAACTTGTATTGATGCTACTTGCATTGGCTCTCATTGTTCCGGCTCCCTGGGTGTCGGCCGCAACACCGCAAAAAGGCGGAAGCCTGACCATCAGCGTAGGGGATGAACCTCCGGGGCTGGACCCCACAGCGAGTGCTTCCGCCGCCATCGACCGCGTGGTTTACGCCAACATCATGGAGGGCCTGGTCAAGGTCGACCGCAACGGCCGATTTGTACCCGGTCTGGCCACCAAATGGGATGTATCGCCGGACGGCAAGGTCTACACCTTCCACCTGCGCAAAGGGGTCACCTTTCACAACGGCGAACCTTTCAACGCCCAGGTGGCCAAGTGGAACCTTGAGCGCAGCGCAGCGGAAGGAACCAAGAACGCCCACCCCGAATTTTTCCGCGTGATCGATAAATTAGAAACCCCCAATAACAATACGCTGAAACTCACCCTCAAGGACGTGGACGCCCTGTTCATCGCCCGCATGGCCGAAGGCGATGCCGTCATGCTGCCGATGAAAGGATTCGAAAACACCGCGGCCGAGCCCATCGGAACCGGACCCTTCAAGTTCGCCAAGTGGACCCGGGGCGACAGCGTGGAAATGGTCAGAAGCAGCACGTATTGGAATCCCCAGCTGCCTTACCTGGACAAGGTCACCTATCGGTTTATTAAGGATGTCAGCGCCCAGGTTGCAGCCCTGAAGGCCGGTGACATCGATCTCATCGGTTGGCTCTTGGCTCCTGAGCTGGCGGCGGACATCGCCAAGGACAAGCGTTTCAAGGTGCTTTCGGGTGCTTCCACATCTGAAGTCATCATGTCCACCAACAACAAGGTCAAACCCTTCGACAACAAGCTGGTGCGCCAGGCCATGGCCCACGCCATCGACCGCCAGACCGTCATCGACCTGGTCATGGCCGGGTACGGCACCGTCATCGGGTCCCACTGGCCCCCCGTAACCCCTTACTACAAGGATATGACCGGCCGGTTCCCCTATGACCTGCAAAAGGCCAAAGATCTGATGACCAAGGCCGGCTACCCGAACGGTTTCGAGGCGACCATCAAGCTGCCGGCCATCTATGCCTATGCCCAGCGCGCCGGCGAGGTGATCGCCGATATGCTGGGTCAGATCGGCATCAAACTCAAGATCGAAGTTGTTGAGTGGGGTTACTGGCTGGATCGCGTTTTCAAGCAAAAGGATTTCGAGCTGTCCATGATCGGTCATTCCGAGGCCTGGGACATCGGCATCTACGCCAACCCGAACTACTACTTCCAGTATGACTCCCAGGAGTTCCGCGATGCCTATGCCAAAGCGCTCAAAGCTCCCAACGAAGCGGAAAAAGCCAAGTGGTTCGGCCGCTGCCAGGAAATCGTGGCCGAGGACGCCGTCAACGGCTTTCTCTTCCTTACGCCATCAATAGTGCCAATGAAAGTCGAGCTGATGAGCTGGTGGGAGAATTACCCCACCATCGCAATGGATTGCACGGAAGTGTGGTGGAAAAAATAATAACGACCCGATTCTAAGTGTAATCGGTATAAAACGAACGGGCAGCCTGTAAGACCGGGCTGCCCGCTTTTTCTCCTATGCTGCGCTATCTTATAAAAAAGCTGGTCACCCTGATCCTGCTCCTGTTTCTGGTCTCCATTACGGTGTTCTCAGTACTTTTCGTCCTGCCCGGTGACCCGGCCCAGATCATACTCGGGATCAACGCCACCCCCGAGGTGCTGGCCAATCTGCGCGCCGAACTCGGTTTGGACAAGTCTTTTTTAGGCCAATACACGGATTGGATTGGAAACCTCTTGCTGGGCCGCAGCCAGCAGTCCATCCATTACAAGATGCCGGTGTTTGAATTGATTCTGGGCAGCCTGGCGGTGACCGGCCCGATGGCCCTGATCGCCATGCTGTTCGCCCTGGTAATTTCTTTGCCCCTGGGCATCTACGCTGCCAGGCATCAGAACCAGCCCGGCGATGTGACGGTCATGTTTGGCACCCAGCTCGGGCTCGCCATACCGGAATTCTGGTTCGGGATCCTGCTGACCCTGCTGTTCTCGGTTCAGCTGGGCTGGTTTTCGGCGGGCGGCTTCCCGGGCTGGAACAACGATTTCTGGAGATCACTCAAGGCCCTGCTGCTGCCGGCTTTCGCCCTGGGAGTGATCCGAGCCTCGATTCTGACCCGGCTGACCCGCTCTTCCATGCTGGAAGTTCTGCGCGAAGATTACGTGCGCACGGCAAGGGCCAAGGGCCTCAAGGAACGGACGGTTGTTTACGTACATGCGCTGCGCAATGCGCTCGTTCCGATCCTGACCATTATGGGTCTCCAGCTGGGACAGCTCCTGGCCGGGGCGATCATTATCGAAAACGTCTATTTTCTACCGGGGCTGGGCAGGCTGGTATTCCATGCCATCGGCCAGCGCGACCTGCCGGTGGTCAGAGATATCGTTCTGTTCATGGCGGCGGCGGTTGTGGTGGTAAATTTCATCGTGGATCTGACGTACGCTTTTCTGGACCCACGTATACGTCTTGAATAGAAAAAAGGTGTCAGGTTTTCCGCCGCAGGCGGATCAGGTGTCAGAGGTCAGAGAACAGAAAAAATTGGCAAAAGATTAGATCAACATTTTGGGTTTCATAAGGTGATACTTAATACCCCCTATTTCAAATAAACA
>JBATKU010000527.1:0-4929 GCA_049669725.1 Desulfobacterales bacterium | reverse complement strand
GAAAAGTGTGAAGAGTACGTCTTCCTGGATAAGCTCAAGTACCTGGCGGCCGGCGGAAGGCTGGCGAAATCCAGCGCCTTTTTCGGCGATGTGTTCCGCGTCAAACCGATCATCAGTCCCACCGCCGAAGGCGCCAAGAAGGTCGGGGCGGTAAATAATCGCAACGCACAGCTTAAATACGCGCTTGATAAGCTTGAGTTTGCTTTTGATAAAGAATCCTCTCCGTTTATCATGCTCGAGTATTCCGACAATCACGACTGGGTCAACAATACGGTCAAAACAGGAATTCAGGCGCGCTACCCGTCTGCTGATATAATCCTGCAGCCACTATCGCTGACTTCCGGTGTTCATATGGGTCCGGGGACATGGGCCGTGGCATTTTTACCACCGGCAGTCTATCAGTCAAATCCCCCCCGTGCGGCATTGCCCATCTCCTTTTGTTCCCGTTGAAATAATCTGCATTAGAAAAAATGATTGGAATAGAGGACAAGCTGATTTAGAGTAATAGGAATGCCACCTGATAAAAAAACCGATAACTCCGGAATCGAAGCCATGGGATCATTCGCCATTGTTATACCCTCGTATAACCATGGGCCGATGGTTGAAGCCGTCATCCAGAAGGCCTTGAAGCTCAACCTGCCGGTCGTCGTTGTTGATGACGGATCAACCGATTCCAGCATTAACCGTATCAAAAATATCGACGGCATTCAATTTCTGCGCCATCGGCAAAACCGGGGCAAAGGAGCAGCCATTATGACCGGATTTGACCTGGCGTCTGAAACGGCGGACTGGGCGATCACCATCGATGCCGATGGACAGCATCACCCGGAAGACGCTTTGAACTTGATCCGGGCCATACCGGAAAATTCACGGCCCCTCGTGGTGGGGATGCGCCAGGGAATGACCGGCCAAGATGTTCCCTGGACCAGCAGGTTTGGCCGTAAATTTTCCAATTTCTGGATAAAGATTTCCGGAGGTCCGACGATGACCGATTCCCAGAGCGGATTCAGGATTTATCCGTTGCCGGAGTCCATCAATCTTGACGTAAAAGCCAGGCGGTTTCAGTTTGAAGTGGAAATCCTGGTAAGAGCGGCCTGGGCGAATATTCCGGTAATCGAGGTGCCCATCAGTGTTAGTTATGCCAAAGGGGCACAGCGGATATCCCACTTTCGTCCCCTGGTCGATTCTCTGAGAAACACCCGTACGTTTTACCAGTTGATTACGCGCCGGCTGCTGATTCATCCGTTCACACACAAACATTAGAACTACATTACGATTCGGAATCTGATAATTGATATGAGCAAATTATTTTATACCTCCATCACCTTTTTATCCCAAAAATGGGGCCGGTGGATTTTTCTGGTATTTGCCTGGTTTGTGGCGACGGGCTATTTTCTTTTTTTTCCCATCCGGGTGGGCAACAGCACCCAAATTTATCGGGCTCTTTACCCCAATCGCAACCGGCTTTTTCATCTCTGGTGCACCTGGCAGCAGTTTCATAATTTCACCCATGTTTTTCTGGACAGGTATCTGCTCCAGGAGTCTGAACAAATCACTTACACGTCCGAAGGCTGTGAACACCTTGAACAATCTATTGATGACGGCAAAGGCGGCATCTTACTGATGTCCCATATGGGAAACTGGGATGTTGCCGCCCACCTTTTAAAGCGCAAGGTCAATCGTATCCGGCTGCTGCTTTATATGGGCGTTAAGCAAAAGGAACAAATCGAGCAAATCCAGAAGGAAAGCCTTTCCCAAAGCGGCATCCAAATCATTGCAGTGGAACAGGACGGTGGATCACCTATGGATATTTTGGAGGGGATTAGATTTATCGAATCAGGCGGAGTGGTTTCGTTAACCGGGGATTTTGTGTGGCATAAGGATCAACGAACCGTCCCTGTAAAATTCCTCGGGCGTGAAATATTGCTGCCGGAGGCCCCGCATTTATTTGCCCTATTGTCCGGCTCCCCGGTGTTTATTTTTTTCGCATTTCGGACGGGGAAAAATCGGTATCATTTCACCATGTCGGAACCCATTGACCTGGTTTGCACCTCCCGGGAGGAAAGAACCGGGGCGATTCGACAATCTGCTCAAAAATACGCCGATATCCTGGAAGCAACCCTTCGCAACTATCCTTTGCAGTGGTACCATTTTAAACCTTTTCTTCTTGCCAAACCTGATTAGAAGCGGTGATCGCGACCCAGTTATAAGCCTCTTTATAATCGGCCTAAACCATAACGCTTGCCATCAATACGTTCCCAAATACACAATTGCGGTATCAATGGTTGTAGAAAAAACCTTTGAATACCGGGACGTTTTTTGACAATCCCTATAGAGGAGACATATTTTTTATTTGAACTAAAGTGCAATGTGTAATATTTAGTCGATTAGATAAGGGTGGAAAGATAAGGATTCATGACACGAAACGAAATAACATCGGAAATACTTCGAATTTTCAGGGACCAATTTGAAATAGAGAACCCGGGCCTCGATGATGATTTGAGGGATGCCCATGAATTTGACAGTATCGATGCCATTGAGCTGTTAAGGGAAATCGAAATTATGCTGGGTTCGGAACTCACCCAGGCTGAGAAAAAAAATGCCATGGAAATAAGAACCATCAACGATATCCTTGACTATATTGAGTTGTTGTCGGCGGCTCGCACCACGGGCAATACCATGCCCAATTAATCAACCCCTGATCGTCACTGTTTTTCAGATGGAACCGCAATGGAACGAAGAGTCGTAATTACGCAAGGTTCTGCCATAACACCGGTAGGTCACACCAAAGACGAGATCGTCAAGAGTCTGGTCGAGGGGATATCCGGTGTGAAGGAACTCCGGCCGGACGACCTGCTTTCCGATTTTATCCATTGCGGTGTTTTCGGAACGGTGGATTACCCGATTGCGTATGATTTTAAACGCATGTACCGCAAAACCATGGGTCCGGTGGCCTATTATGCCTGCCAGGTAGCAAAGGAAGTTCTGGAAGCATCCGGTCTGAATAATGATTTTATCACCTCCGGCAGGCTGGGGGTTGCGTTCGGATCAACCCACGGCAGCCCGACGGTTCAGAGGCAAATATATAAATCCTTTTTCAGTCAATCCCGTTCAAGCTTCTCTTCCATCGGGGCGGTGGATTATTTAAAATCCATGGTCCACACAACGGCCGTCAACATTACCAAAATGTTCGGCATTACCGGCCGGGTAATATCGTCATCCACCGCCTGTACCACCAGCAGCCAGTCCATCGGGTTCGGGTATGAAATGATTAAATTCGGCATTCAGGATGCCATGATTTGCGGGGGGGCCGATGAGTATGATACCACAACGGTTGCAGTGTTCGACAACCTGTTGGCATGTTCGACTGAATTTAATAATACCCCCCATTTGACGCCGCGTCCCTTTGACAAGCAGCGCGACGGTCTGGTGGTGGGCGAAGGCGCCGGCGCCCTGTTGCTGGAAGAATATGAATTCGCCAAAAAGCGGGGCGCAACCATATTGGCCGAAATTATCGGATTTTCCTGCAATAATAACGGCGGGGATTTGATCCTGCCGAATATGGACGGAATTACCGCTACCATAAAACTGGGGCTCAAAGATGCCGGCATCAGTTCCGATTCCGTGGATTTTGTCAGCGCCCATGCAACGGGTACCAAAATGGGGGATGTAATCGAAGCCCAGGCCATGGGCAGGGTGTACGGTGATTCGCCAAAGGTCTCCGGATTTAAGAGTTATATGGGACATACCATGGGATCATGCGGCGCCATCGAGACGCTTATCAGCATCTACATGATGGAAGAAGGCTTTATTGCACCAACGCTGAATCTGGATAACATCGATGAAAGGTGTGCCATGATCAATCACACCCGGGAACTATCCGAATCAGATATTCGTATCGCAGCCATCCAGAACTTTGCCTTCGGCGGGGTGAATACCTGCCTGATAATAAAAAAGATATAGGTTCAAAGGTTCTGGGTTCAGAGGTTCAGGGTTGGAAGTTCAGAATTTCTGATGATTCAGAAAAACCTTGAGCCTTGAACCCGCCATTAATAGACGGAAAGCCCAAGATCTCTGAACCTATCTGGACATAACCTTTAACCTTTGAACCCTGAACCTTTGAACCCTCACTTACACAAATACCTGAAAGTAGTTTCCGATCTGATCGCCACCCTGCTTCTCTGGGTCTATTTTACACTGGGATTTATCGTTTTTTTTTCGCCGTTCTATCTGGCAGCCTACCTGTTTTCTGAAAATTGTGATTATTCTTTTCAGAATTTGAACCACAATTTTTACAAAGGTTTCTTTTTCCTAATTCGGGTTTTGATCCCGGGACAAAAATGGCATATTGCCGATGAAATCAAATCGATCCGATCTTCTGTGATCGTATGCAACCATCTATCCTATCTGGATCCGCTGCTGATGACTTCGTTGTATCCGCGGCATAAAACCATCGTAAAAAGCACCTTTTTCAGGGTTCCGATTTTTGGCTGGATGCTGAAACAATCCGGATATATCCCCTCAACTTCTGAGGGCAAGCTGTCGGAGTTAATGATTGAGCGTATTGACGCCATGGACGATTTCCTAGCATCAGGAGGCAATTTATTTATATTCCCGGAAGGAACCCGGAGCCGGGACGGTGCCATCGGCCGGCTCAACAAAGGTGCCTTTAAAATCGCCAGGCTTTGCCGCACCCCGATTAAGGTGCTATATATAACCAACACCAATAAATTGTTTACGCCCGGAAAATTGTTATTTAATACAATGGTAACCAACACCATCACTGTTGAGCAGATCGCCGACGTTGAGCCGGATTATCAAAGCTCAAGTTTTTCAATTTCTGCTTTGATGTCCCGGGTACAATCACTGCTGGAAACCCGGAAGGAAAACCTAATCACTTGACACTACTGCCCTATTTTCTTTAGCAGT
>JBATKU010000526.1:0-1560 GCA_049669725.1 Desulfobacterales bacterium | reverse complement strand
GTCCATGCCTTCAGTGGCTTTTTTTACTTCAAGATAAGTGGCCCGGTGGGAACAGCCGGCACACAAAGTGGGGGGACGTTGGGGAACCTCTGGAAGATCGGAAAAATCCACCGGTTGCCGCGGAGTGTAGGGCAGGTCGAAATACCTGGCAATGCACTGCTTGACCTGGGCCGGATTGTATTCATACAGGCGGGTAAATAGATCCTTGGTTTTACCGTTTATTGGAAGGGTCAACCCCTCCTCCTGGGCAAACGCTTTGACGGCCTCTTCCATGTACGGTTCGCCTTCCTCCACGATCAATACCTTTTCACATCCTTTGAGAAAATTCTTAATCAATGCCGGCGGCAGCGGGTGGGAAAATCCCATACGCAGTACTTTAATCTCATTTTCCATCTTCAAATCTTTAAGCCCATCGCGGACATAGCTATAGCTGACGCCATTGCAAATAATGCCGCGGATACCGCTGCCGGTGATGAAGTTGTAGTCGGATTTTTCGGCGAGTTCCTGGGCGCTGTCATAGTTTTTTAGCAGTTTGACATGTAAATTTCTGGCCACGGCCGGAACGACCACCAGGTTGATCGGATCTTTGGTAAAATTACCTTTGGTTACGCGCTCCCTGACCTTGCACAGGGTTACAATACCGGTGGAGTGGTTTATGCGAGTGGTGGTCCTGAAAAGCACCGGTTCCTGAAGTTTCTCGGATAGATCAAATGCATCGGCAACCATATTTTTAGCTTCTGCCACAGATGAGGGTTCCAGCATGGGGAGCCCCGACAACTTGGCGTAATAGCGGTTGTCCTGTTCATTCTGGCTTGAGAACATGAAGGGGTCATCGGCTGAAAGGATCACCATGCCGCCCTTGACCCCGACATAGGCCAATGTCATCAGGGCGTCCGCCGCCACATTGACCCCCACGTGTTTCATCACGCACATGCTGCGAACTCCGGAATTCGCCGCCGCCGCCGCCACTTCCATGGCAATTTTTTCATTGCTGCAATATTCAAAATACAGGTCGCTTTCACGGGCCATTTGGAAAAAGTTGGTTGAAATTTCCGAAGAAGGCGTTCCCGGATACGTACTGGTAAACGCAACTCCCGCTTCGATGGCACCCCGGGCAATGGCCTCGTTGCCCAGCAACAGCATCTTTTCTCCTGGGTTGTCGGTAAGCAATTTGTGCATGGCATTTTCCTTTATTGGCGCATGGTGGCGCCGGGTTGAAAACTCGTTGTCGCTATTGATTAGCTTTTCTTCGGAGGGTATCGACATCAAGCGCCTTTAAATTCAGGGCGTTTGCGACCCAGACTCGACAGGCCTTCTAGAGCATCCGCCGTAGAAAAAATCTCATTTAAGCATCCAAGCTCGATCTCCATGGCTTCTTCGATGGACTTGCCGGCCTGTTGGTCGATAATTTCGTTGCTCACTTTCAAGGCTACCGGGGCCTTAAAGCCGATTATTTTGGCTGTGCGGGCTGCCAGTTCTTCAGTAACCCCCTGCGGCGGGTTGCCGGAGAGCAGCCTGGCCACATTTTCATTATCACAAATCTTTGCCAGGAGTTTAAAT
>JBATKU010000525.1:0-1824 GCA_049669725.1 Desulfobacterales bacterium | reverse complement strand
TTCTGGTGCAGATCCGCCATGTTGAGTGTCCCGGTCAAGCCGTATAGCAGGCCGATACCGGCTAATAACAAAAGGGTGGCTAGCAAATTGATTGTCACATATTTGACACCGCCGTCCAATTGTGTTTTGCTCTGGCCGAGCACCAGCAGTCCGAAGGATGCCATCAGCATGACCTCGAACCAGACGTAGAGATTGAAAATGTCGCCGGTTAAAAATGCCCCGCAAATACCACCCACCAGGATTTGCAGCAGGCAATAATGTCCGCGCCGGACGAGATCGCTGCCGATATCCATTCTGGAATAGGACGTCACCGCCAGATTAATAACAGCAGTGATCATCACCATCACTGCGCTGAGACGGTCTGCGACCAGCGTTATACCGAACGGCGCCGGCCAGTTGCCGATCTGGGTCGCGAAGATGCCATTTGTATGAACATGATAGATGAGCAGGCTGCTGGCGATCGTGTGCAGTCCGGCGACGGTGAGAGCCAGCTGGAGTGACCGCCTGGCGCTTTTTCTGACCGTAATGGCCGCCGCACCACCTGCCAGGGGCAGGATGATCGGCAATATCAGCAATTCGTTCATTCCGATTCCCCGCTGGCGGGACTTGAGTGCGGACTATGATGTTCGGTGTTACCCTCGGCAGCCTGCATTAACTCGGTATCGACGGTATCCAGAACCTGGTATGCACGGTAGAATAATATGAATACAAAAGACAGCAGCGCAAACCCGATGACAATCGCAGTTAAGATCAGGGCCTGGGACAATGCATTGGCCACAGGCGCTGGAATCACGGTCGTCTGATCCGGTATTAACGGCGGCCGTCGGCTTTGCAGACGTCCGGTTGTAAATAACAGTAGATTGACAGCATTGCTGGCCAGTACCAATCCGAAGACAAACCGAATCAGGTTGCGGTCCAGGATCAGATAAACACTGGCGGCAACCATGATTCCCACCAGAATGGCGCACAAAGTTTGCATTCTAAATTTCTTCCAGTGCCAGAATTAAGGTCAATATTGCACCCAGAACGGCAAAAAATACACCCACATCAAAAAAAAGCGGCGTTCCGATCGCCAGCTTTTGACTTTGACCGTTTTGCCAGACCCACCAGATCCCGGTTAAAAAGGGCCGACCGGTCAACGGTGCTGCCAGCCCCGAAATAATGGCCAGGCTAAGGCCGCCCATGGCTATTTTTGGGGGGGCAACACGAATCGCTTGTTGAACCACGGCAGGGCCTTCAACGATGGCAAACAATGCAAATCCGGTGCTGGCAACCAGAGCGGCGGCAAAGCCCCCTCCGGGGGCGTTGTGACCGCGCAGCAGTAAATAGACGGCAAAAGTCAGCATGAGTCCAACCAGCAGGCGGGTTGCTGCCTTTAAAATTATTGATGGCATCCGTCGACCTTTCGTTTTTTAATCAGGGCATAGCCGGCCAATCCTGCCAGGGCGACTACCGTTATTTCTCCCAGGGTGTCTAGACTTCTAAAATCAACCAGAATGACATTGACAATATTGCGCCCGTGAGCGGCAATGTAGCTGTTGGCTTCGAAAAAAATCGTCAGCGATCGATCCAAATCGGTCCGGGTAACTGCCAGAATCAGCGCTGTAATCATCGTACCGAAAGACACCGCCAGCAATCCGTTCCATATTTTGACAGGAGACGGCGTGGGGCGACGTGCATTTAACTGGGGCAGCCGCAACAGGACGAGCGAGACGATAATGACGGTTAAGGTTTCTACCAGTAGCTGGGTCAATGCGACGTCGGGAGCGCCGTGCATTAAAAACAGCATGGCGATGAGTGCACCGACTACCCCCAGACAGCAAA
>JBATKU010000524.1:0-1518 GCA_049669725.1 Desulfobacterales bacterium | reverse complement strand
GATCTGCTCCCTGTAAATTATCTCCACATGGTCTTTACCATACCCGATAAACTGAACCCCTTGTTTCTGTACCACCAAACGGATTGTTACAATATCCTGTTCCGGATAGTCAATCAGGTAATGATCGACTTTGCTGCTAACCCGAAATTTCTGGATGCACGCATCGGATATACTGCCATCCTGCATACATGGGGACAGAATCTTCAATATCATCCACATCTGCACCTGGTAGTTCCTGCCGGAGGGATCACCCGCAACAACAAGTGGAAACCATCCAAAGGAGATGGTTCGTTCCTCTTTCCAGTTGATAAACTAAGCAGCGTATTCAGAGCGAAAATGGTTGAAACATTGAGAGATTATGTGCAAACTGAACAGATCAAAACAGATCCGGGGATGTTTAATTCCCTTTTCGAAAAAGAGTGGGTCGTTTACATCAAACCTCCCTTTGCTGGACCCAAACAGGTACTCTCATACCTGGGACGCTACACCCACAGGGTAGCTATCTCCAATAACCGCATCCTTAAGGTGGATGACAATCAGGTTACATTTTTATGGCGTGATTATCATCAAAACTACAGGCAAATCATTACAACGATCAATGGAACGGAGTTCCTCAAACGCTTCTGTCTTCATATCCTTCCCCTGGGTTTTACCCGGATCCGACACTACGGGTACCTCTCCTCGGCTGCTAAGACCAAAGCCCTTGCCTTATTAAGAGAATACTTCTATTTGCCTCCCGGATCGGAATACATCAGGAGCACGTGGCAGGCAATTGTCCAGGATCGAATGGGAATAGAGGCTCAATGCTGCAAGAAATGCGGACATCTCATGCAGATTATAAGAATCATGCCCGATCGCTTTCACCGACCCATAAGGGCTCCTTCATGCTCTGCCTAATGATATACCCAATACTCATATTATCCAGCTTCACTATTCCATATAATGGTCGTGTAAGAGGTATGCTCAATAACCCTGAAAAACAACCCATTTTCTTCAGAAACAGCCATCTCTATCACACAGATAATTATTTATCGATACTCAAATTCAAACCTTTTATCAATTTTAGAACGTCAAAGTGATCGTAAGGAAGATCCTCCAAAAATTGATTCCACAGTATATATGGTAACTCCGGTTTAGTTCAACACAAAGCACATATTTGGCTACCGCCAAAAAACGATGCTTAATGGTTAAGTTGAAAATTAAGGATTAATTTTAACCAGTGTATTATGAAAAAGAAAAGGAGAAAATTCACGAGTGCCTTTAAGGCCAGAGTAGCAATTGAAGCGCTCAAGGAGCGGGAATCTCTTGCAGAACTATCAAAACGATATGAAGTTCACCCGACGATGATTAGCAAGTGGAAGCAGGAGTTTTTAGAGAAATCATCCGATGTATTTGACAAGAAATCCGAAGAGGAAACTGGAGTGGATCCAGAAAAGCTATATGCCAAGATCGGGCAGTTGGAAATGGAGAACGACTTCCTAAAAAAAAGCTTAAAGAAGACCGGACTATGAACAAGCG
>JBATKU010000523.1:0-3341 GCA_049669725.1 Desulfobacterales bacterium | reverse complement strand
CATCAATATAGTGAATTTTTTTTTCATTTTTCCCTCCGATTATATTCTGCAAGGAGCGGGTTTCATTTCACCCGCCCCTTGCGAAGAAAGTTTTAATAACTACTGAACCAGCTCAATCTCACCTGGTTTCCAAGTTTGATCGATCCATGGCTTTTCAGGTCCATAGATTCTCAAAGCAATAAACCAACTTTTGCCAGGAATAGTCTGCAGCCAGTTGCCTTCCATTGCCTTAGGCGCTGTCGGTGAAAAGTAAATATCCATCGATCCGTCAGCATTAGTTTTAATGCCTTCATCCTGACTCCCCTTGGTTGGGAACTGCTGATCGGTCTGCAATTGTGAACGAGTTTGTGTATCATACATAGTAATCGCCCAGAAATCCTTGGCTGGCGGATTTGGCGGTACGTGTAGTTTATAAGTCTTGGAACCGTCCAGGACATTGCCGTTAGAATCGAGCATCCCCATGGAGTAATCTGAGCCTTTTCCAGCAACGGTCATAGCCATAGCCGGAGAGACACAAATATAACCAAAATGGAAAAGAACGCGCGGATCAAGACGATAAGCGCCGTTGCGGGTAAAGGTAGTATCTTTATCGGCATAGGCCGTAACCCAAGCTTCACTATCTTTAAATGTTAAATTACCAGGATCACGCGGAAAATAGCTAATCGCACGGGCAGCCGCATTACCAATTTCAGCTGCGTCCATTAAGATTTTTTTCATACGAGCATCTGGCTTAAATGCCTTTCCTTTTTCGATGCCGATAGCCGCCATCATCCCCTTAGCTTCCGGCCCTAGAAAATCATCCGGCTCATCTTGAATGATCTTATGTATTTTTTCAAATGCGCTGTAATCATTTGGCAGGATCATGTGCATATCTTTACCTGAAACATTGACAAATTTCATCTTCGGTGGATTTTTTTCCGTTGATAATGGATATGCCTTTAAAGTGCTGCGAATATTAGCGGAAGCAGCTGCAACGGCTTTATCTAGAGGCATTTCTTTATCTAGATATCCACGCATGAATACCCACACACCATTTGTTTTTGATGGCACAACAAAATACCCATCAGGTACGTTACCCTTATAATCAGGAGGAAGAACCAAGTACTTCCCGCCCTTACCCTTGTCAGGGCCGGCTACGCCTAGATCAACCATGTATTGAAAAGCCATATCATCAAGGATACCTAGCATCCCTTTAGGAAGATCAATCACAACGGGTCCGTCTTTGGCTAAATCAAGAAAGCCAACCGCATACATCGTCGATGTATTTCCCGTTAAAAGAATGGTCTTCGAATCCATCAAATTATCCCAAATGCAAATCTCATTCGCCTTAACAGCTCCCATAGCAGCCTGGCCTTCTCGTAAAGCATTAGCCGACAAAGCTGGAATGGAATTTAAATAGACATTAACCGCTCGTGAACGATCAAGATAATCGTAAACCGTCTCTGTCGTTTCCTGTGACGGCACCCCGTCAAAATACCTGAGTGTACCGATGGATGTTTCAACCATGTTAGGCGCTGTATATTCTTTCGGAATATCAGTCGTCATTTTCATCTTAGGCGGTGCGGCCCAAGCGGTTGTCGCCAGACAGGTTATTAGAAATACAGCCATTACCAGTGTGAGTGTCCGCTGAATTTTCATCATATTCTCCTTATGTTTTTTATTTTGGAAATAGCAGCTGAAAGGTAAACTCGATCGTCCAGTCCGGTCCAAAGTCGGTATTTGCCGCATTCCAATACCCCCTGAAGATTGGTGTTCACGGCCTGTTTGCCGATATTGAATATCCTGCCAAAACCGCCGCCAATCGGCACCACCCATTGCTCGGACGAAGGCGCGTTCCAGTCCGCGGTGATGGTCCAATCGCTGATCAGATACCATTCCTCGGTGATGTTATAGGTGACGAAGGGCTCGAACAGGAACGAATTAGTTGCATCGCCACCGTCGCCCAGCGACCAGGTATTGGCGGCGAGCACGCCGAACAACCACTTATCCTTCGAATAGACCGCCAACGCCGTCGGACCGAGACCCCACCTTTGCGCCCCCAGATCCGAGTCGGTCGCCGTGGGCACCTGGACGCCCGGGCCAAAGCCGAATACCAGCGCTTCCGGCAGCCCGGTCAGCTTCGACGAAGGCGAAAAGAAAAGGCCGGGTTGAGATCTCCAATGCCCGAGGTTCCACCCGAATCCGCCAGAACATCCGGTTGATAGAGAATAGGCAGCACCCAGCGCGTCACCAGCAGCCAGTCTTTGTTCAGCTCGAAGGGGATAACCGGTTGGATTGTAAGGACATGCTGATCACGGTCATAGGGGCCAATGTTGAAATTGCCATTGTATTGAAACGGCACGCTGATCATATTCGCAATGGGATTGTTTGCCTGCTGGGCCATGTTTGCCGTTGTGTCCTTATCTGCTGCCAGGGCCGATGTTGCCAGGCAGGCCACCATCAGCGAGGCTAATATAATTACAAGTAACTGTTTTGCTTTCATTTGTCACCTTATTCTCTTTGTGTCTCCTGAGGCGCGGGTGGGTGCATGGCCCGCGCCCCGGGGGGTGTTTTAGCTGTTGGAGTGCTGGAGTGTTGGGTAAAACTAAGTTAATTTCGAGGCCCACCCACTACTCCACTACCCCATTGTTTCAATCCTCCGTAACTCCAATTTTTTCTTCCATCACTCCATTACTTCATTACTCCAGAATTCCATTCTCTTTACCTCTGAACCCCGAATAGTCTCGGTTCCGGGGTTCAAAGTTCCCCCCGTTCAAGGTTGAAGGATAGAAGCCTTTTGTTTGACCTCTGACCCCCTGAACCTTGAACCTCTGAACCTCTGAACCTCTGAACCTCATTTCCCTACTTCACCAACTCGATCTCACTTGGACGCCATTTCTTGTCGTACCAGTCCTGTAGCGGGCCGTAGATGCGCCACAGCATGTTCCAACCCTTGCCGTGAACGGTCTGAATCCAGTTGACCTTTCCATCGGGTTTCTTGGGTCCGATGTAGACGTCGTAGGAGTCGTCGGCATTCTTGACAGTAGCCTTGTCGATACTGGTCACGCCCGGATAGGGGTTGTCGGTCTGCAGCAGGGAACGGGTCTGGTTGTCGTAGACCGTGATATCCCAGAAGCGCTTGGCCGGAATTTTGGGCGGAATGTGGATCCGATAGGTTTTGCTGCCATCGAGATTATTGCCTTCGGAATCGCGCAGACCGATCACGTACGATGACCCTGCGCCGACTGGCGGCTTGACCATCGCCGGGGTGATGCCGGTGGCGTAGAAGTGGAAGCGGACCCGATCGTTGATCAGGCTGACACCGTCATTTTCGAATGCGTAACTGCCGCCGGCAAACCCGA
>JBATKU010000522.1:0-10512 GCA_049669725.1 Desulfobacterales bacterium | reverse complement strand
GGCGGCACCATTTGGGTGTTGTCGTATCACGAGTGGCACCGGCGACTCCTGCTGAGATCAGATTCTTGCCATTTACGAACAAGGTATAGGCCGTCGATATTTCCATTAATCTCAGAGCCAGCGACTGCGTTTGTCCATCAAGAAGAATGGTCAGACGATAGGTGGCATATCCTTCGCCGGGAAGTTTTGCCCCGCTTATGTCATAGTTGTTCCAATAATCAGGAACCGGGATGAAGCCGGTTTTCGGAGGCAGATTTGGTTTAGCGAACTCATCCGGGCCCAAATGGTGCTGCCAGTAGAACTCCCATTCACCCTTGAGTTTAACCGGCCCATTTTTCTTGAAATCCCAATCGGTCAGATCGATTATCCCTTTAACGGCCTCGGGAGCATTTCGCGGGGTCGATTCATTGCGGCAGGCGCTCACAACTACCAGAGAGGTAATTATAAGCGTCAGTGCGACTAGAGGGTAACAATATTTTAATTTTAAGTGCTGCATCTACTCTATAAGGATCGTGTTTAATTATTAAATAGAGTTGTTTCCCACGTCAGGACTAGTTGAGCTACGAATAGAAACCCTTTCGCAAGGGTTTGATTTTTAATAATTCTCAGTTCTTAACATTGCAGAATAAAGAGGAGCAAAACACTCGGGTCCAGGACAGATGGAGAGGCAGTTTTTATGGGTGTAACCAGTTCCAGGATGATTTATTCGCGTTGAGCAGTGGATCCTCATAAAAACCAATAATATACAGCCATACATCTGTCAATAAAAATACCTGTCAATTGCTGGATGAACTTTTCGGCCGCAGCATCAGCAGCAGGCATACCCTATCTTATTCATTTGGCTTAACGTTATGCATAGCAAAAAGCCGGGGTAGAATTATGGGCATGATAGTCGTCTGCAGTATCTCTTAACTTACTGCTGCATCGTTTGTAGATGTCATAAACCCTGAGGCGGTCGCCATTTGAAAATCTGACATCTATATTTTTTATCTGGTAACTGTTTAAGACTTTTTTCAATTCAGGAAATAAGAGATATAACTCTTCGTCACCACCCAATTTTTTGTAATCCATATCATCAGGTTCACACCCGCTGTATCTGGCAATATAAAATTTCATGGTTGCGCTCCCCCTTATTCTTTATTTAATCATGTATCTTGGATGGTCTCTTCTCCTTTGCCAGAATAACTTAGCAACCGTTATGCCAAAATTGCTCAATAAGGTTTTAATGAATGAAATAAAATGAGTATAGAGTGCTTGCAGTACCCAACAATCGAATATTTAATGTAATTACAGATGATTAGAATTTTGGTAGAGAAATCAATTCTGGTAATTAATTATATTCTTTTTTGTTGGCAGTGATTGAGCAAACCGGGGATATATAAGCAGGGACGGGGCAACAAATGTTGACATAATTATTGAGTATTCAATAAAAAGCTACTGCATCAATAAGTTAGGCAGGTTTAGGAAAAGTTTACAATGCAAAAATAGTTGCACTGTTCTGAAGGGGATTGGCGCTGTATTGGTACAATCATTTGGGAAAGTCTTTATGTGCATAAAAGCTACCTTACCGGCCCTTTTGGCCAGCTATTGCAATTGAGATTAAAGTTTTATATTTTTGGCCGCTATGAATAGTAAATTATTTGTAGATCTATGTGGTATCTTTTTCATCTACGGAGACGAAACTCATGAGAAATTAAATAGCGCAAACCACAATATTTTTGGTTAAACAATTATCAATTTAAGTTGTATACTTCTTCAGCTAATGTAAAAAATTCAGGTTTTCCTAAAATGTTACCATTCCTTTATCGAATCTTTGGAATCCCATCCAATTTATTGTACATTTCATCTATCAATCCAATATTTAATGCTCCAATCCAAATAAGATGCTGTAGTTATCTGATAGCTATTTGAAATACTGAGAAATTTTTGGTAACTTTCAGTATGATTGTGTTTTTGTTTGTTCTGGATTTGGTTAACTAAGTTGGGTACTACTGATTTGGATAGATGTTTCTATATGATGAAGCGGAGGGCGCAGTACAATAAAAAATTCATAATTATTGTATTTATCTTTGTTTTGTTTTTATTCAATTTGCCGTCTTTGTCAACTGCCTTCACCCAAACCGAGCGCTATAACCTCCAGCGTTCCATAGTCGATTTCCGTTCGCGATTAAATCCCAAATACAAAAAAGTCCATCGTAAAAAGACAAAATACATTATAGTTCACACCTCAGAGTTAGGTCTTAAAACAACGCTAAGGGTTGTTTCCAAAGGGAAACATTTGCGCAATGGGCGCCGCACCAATGGCGGACATGCTCACTATGTGATCGCACGCAACGGACGCACTTATCGTCTACTGGATAAAAAATATGTAGCCGACCATGCCGGTCGCAGCATGTGGAATGGTGAGACAGACATTAGCCGGATTTCGATTGGAATTGAGTTAGTAGGTTATCATTACGCTCCCATTTCTGAAAAACAGTATCGATCGGCAGGTATGTTGATAGGCATTTTACAAGACGTATATGACCTGAATGGCCGGTCAGTTCTAACCCACAGCCAGGTAGCCTATGGTTTGCCGAACCCTTGGTTTAAAGAGGTTCACCGCGGGCGCAAGCGTTGTGCAAAAAACTTTATACGCACCAAAGCCGGTTTAGGGTCGACCTGGCCATATGATCCCGATGTGCGTGCCGGCAGACTCATGGCTGATGCCCAACTTTCTGACGTGTTCTATGGCCAGCACAAAATTGTTCATCAGCTTGATGAAGCGAATGTAATATCCAAGCGTAATACCGCCTGGGCTATTGCTGGCGAAGATTACGATAGCATCACAACGGTATACAAATTCCCAAACGGACGCCAATATACAGGTGATCAAATTGCAGATGAAGTCGGCTGGCACCGCGTACCCGCGAAAACTGTCGTGCTGCTAAACCATGAAAGCAGATTTGAAGTGCTAAAGAACAACGGCCTTATTAAAACTATATCGAATGGAAATGCTGCATGGTCTCTTGCGGGAAGATTATATAATCGTGAAACGACGATCTATTTTTTGCCCTCCGGTAATATAAAACCTGGATCAATGATAAACGATTGGGATGATTTGCCGGCTAAAACCAGACTGATTATCGGATACAAAGGACCCTATAAACTGAACAAAGATCGAACGGCCTTCCGTATTGCGGGTTTCAAATATAAGGATCATGAAACAATCTATTATTTGCCATCTAAAAAACTGTTAAACGGCAATAAAATAAGAGACTTTAGCCAGCTTCCAATCGGAACTTATATTTTTCTTCCATCCACTCTTTAATAATCCAATTATTGTATATTGGGTAGAGTAATCTAAAATATCTCGATGGTGAAATATCGTCTGCTAATCTGAAAAAAATTGGCTATCCAAATTTATTAGCCTTATAGCCGAAATCCACAATCCAGCCAAAGTACGGGTTGCGTATACCTAATATACAATCGCCGTCCATAATATATCTGTTATCGAAATTGATTTTTTACCTTTTCTTGCAGCGCATCTCCGGGTTGCCGTATCCCCAAACAACAATCGCCTCGCCGTGGTGTTCCCAAAACGACTCGTTGCGCCCCTGATATTTCGAACCACTGCTGGACGGTTGCAGATACATCAGCGACACCTGGTCGCCGCGCTCGGCAATCAGCGTCGGCGGATCGGTCTGGAAAAAGGTGACAACCACCTCATCTCGCGGTTTGTCATTGCAATAATACCCAAAAGGACCGTTTTCCGGCACCAGACGATAGCGCGCCTGCAATTCGGCAATTCGCAACCGATAGTTGCTCTCTGTGCAACTGCGAGGGTCCTTGCTTTTCCAGCAGTCGTTGCGTCCCTTGATCCAACCGCGCTGCTCCACCTTGAGCACGGGGGGATGCTCGTTTATCGCTTTTTTGGTGACTCTGGCATAAACATCGGTCAGTTTGCGGTCCAGCGCGGACAATTCGTCGTCATTGCAGATCATCTCCTCGATACTGCCGGACGCTTTGCTGCAGTCAAAAGAGGGGCCTTCTGCCATGGTTGTGCCGACGATTCTCCAGCACCCCAAAGCCAACATAAAAACGCTTGAAAACAATATTGTCTTCAACGGCCGGTATCCCATTTTGTCTCACCAAGTAATCTGCGCAGATGAATTCTTCAACGAGCGAAAGCCCGGTATGTCTCACATGCAAGCCGGACTATTGCATCAGTCCGACTTCTTTGAAATATTTTATTGCGCCGGGGTGAAGCGGGGCGGTTAGCCCTTTGAGCATGTCTTCCTTTGCCAAAACCGCAAGGGCCGGATGCTGTCTTTTAAATTCTTCGAAATTATCAAATACTTCTTTTGTGATGGTGTAAACCACATTACCCGGCACCCTGGAGGAGGTGCACAGGGTGGCGATAACGCCGAATGTTTTTACGTCTCCCGAATAGTCGGTGCTCGGATAGAATTGTGCCACCGGAACAGTAGTCTTGGTGTAATAGTTTTTGTCAGCAATTAGTTGGTCGACGCCGGGGCCGGTGATCGGGATGAAACGGACTTTGCGCTCGCCTGAAGTTGCATTTTGGAGAGTCTCGCTCGGATGCCCCACGGTACAAAAAAAAGCGTCGATGCGTTTATCCTGGAGCAGGACCGGTGCCTCGAAAGCTTTTACTTTTTCAGCATAAATATCGTTCTTGGGGTTCAGACCCGCGGCTTGCAGGGCATCGATGGAATTCTGGTACTGGCCGGAGCCCGGGTTGCCCAGGTTGACCCTCTTTCCCTTGAGATCGGCTATGGTATATATGCCGGCGTCAACTGCGGCCACCAGGCACACCGATTCATGATGGATGCTGAATACGGCACGCAGTTCCCTCTGAGGGCCTTTTTTCGCCCACTCGGACAGTCCCATGACTGCCTGATATTGTATGTCGGATTGTGCCAGGCCGAATTCCAGGTAACCGGCCATGAGCGCATTCAGATTATACACTGATCCCCTGGTGGATTCAACTGTGGCACGGATTCCATATACGTTTCGCCTGTGGTTGATCATCTTTGCAATGGTCAATCCGGTTGGAAAATAGACACCGCTGAAATCGCCGGATCCAATGGTTACAAATACTGTTTCGGTCTGAAGCTCAGCCGAAGCGGCATTGAAAATTATGCCGGCGATGCAAACAGCGATAAAAGGGATGATCATCTTTTTCTTCATTGGAGCCTCTTTGCATGGCCTGAGTCGCTTGCCATCATCTTGCGAGTATAATTACTTTACGCTTGGAATAAGTTGGTGTTTGCCTCTTAGTCTGATATTTGAAATGTCCGGGGATGCTCCCAATCGAGTTCTGTTATCTGATTCATAGAAATAGGCCCTTGGTCGAGAATCAGCACTGCGCGCAATCCATCGGTAAAATAAGGATCTCCGGTCAGGTTCTCCCTTGGTCTGGAAGGCGTTGCCCGCCCCACCCCTTTCACAAAGCCGACTCTGGCAAGCGTCTGAGAGAACAGCAAATCCTCGATGAGTGCATGGCGCGCTTCGTCGATATCCGGATCAATTTTGTGGGTGACCGGCGGCCAGGTTTTTGTGGTAAAACGGACGCCAATATCGCGGCTGATCTGACCAACAAAGACCGGTTTGCCTGCAAACCGCATCGGACTGTACCATAAGCGCAAGTGGTTTCTTTCGTGGATACTGTGGCGCGGTTTCTGGCGCGCCAGATCCTGGTGACGACCGAAAGCATACAGTGAACTTACTGGCGAATACCGGTAGCGCTTACCGAAAAGAAAAGACTTTATCGTTTTCCATACGGCTGTCGAGTAGGTCTCTTCAGCCGGAAGCCAGCCGCGGCGCGAGAAAGTGGAAGCCACATCAAGAAAATCACCGATTATTACAAGGTTGAGCGGGTCTCCAAAATCCGTTTCCTCCTCATTCGTGGTGCAACATGGCAAATTCTCGAGTGCCGTTCTCAATTCATCCTGATTCAAATCCACAATTTCTTTTTTGGAATAGAGACTGTCGAAATCTACCATTTGATAGTCGACCCGTATGCCGGGAATTTGAACAAAGAAGGTAAAAAATTTGATCTGCTGACTGGCAATCAGGTCGATTTGCACCACCTTTTCGCCTTCATCAAGATTTGTAAAAATAAAGCCTGAAACCGCCGTGTGAGGCAAAATGGGGCTTCTGAAACTCATCGATCTGAAATAGTTTTCCATTTCTTTTTGGCCTGATTGACTGAGGCCGCCATGGACGGCGAAGGACGTCTCGTTGGGCGAATAGTAATTCGGATCGGTAGCGGCTGAAATCAGATAATATGTCCGATCGCTGTGGTTTTCCACTTTCACCCAGATCGGTTGGATCTCTTTTAGGGCCAAATTTGAACTGAACAGCGCCTTATTTTCCTCGGCGCTCGGCACGGCAACCGTTACGCGTACCTCTTCATCATATTTTGATTGCGAGCGATCTCGGAATCTGACATCGTTAATCGAAGTGGGATTAAAAGATGTTGACGTCACCGAAGTTGCGCAACCGATGAGAGTAGGCACAAGCAGGGAGGTCAAAATTATCCATAAGGCAATTTTGCCACGAACGATTTGGCCGCGGAATATATTTTGCGATAGTTGAAAATGCTGCATTTTTTTACACTTTTCGCTTTTGTTTTTGTGTTTTGACAGCTGGATGATCAGCTTTAAGTTTTATTTAATTGTTGATTACAGTGGAGAATTCGAAGCTAATTTCTGATAAATCAGAATTAATCATGGCACGCAGGCGCAACAATGGATACACAAATCTAAAATAAATTACAACCTTTCAAATTTTAGGTGTCGTGCCGAGTCGAATCTTTTATGACACACAAAAAAATTGGGATTAGCAAACGAAAGTTGAATTTTTACAGAAGGTTAGATGTATAGCCGTAATCGCACCTTTTGCAAACTTGGTTTTTGCTAATGCCAATATAATCTTCGATAGAAAAATAGTTGGTGGATAACGACGAAGTCAGAAGAAGCCAGAACTTCCACTGACCGCTTGGAAATTGATAAATATCAATTTTAAACAAACTGTCAAAACAGCGCGGCCCTGGCTGTCACCTGAACTGACAGGTTAGAAAATCGATACGTTTTTTCAATTATTACAATTTGCCAAAGGTAAAAGTTCTTCTCCCTTTACTCTGGAGCTTGAATAATCCTTTTCCAGTTAGTCGTTTAAGAATTTCTATCTCTTTCATGTGATGGTCGCTGAAACACATGGTCGCATCCGATTTGAGTACTCGGTGAAGCTCGATAAGAACTTCTTCCTGATTTTTGAGCGCGTGAAACACATCGAAGAAAATTACGAGATCAAGGCTGTTGTCGGGAAGGGAAGTGGAACAGCTTGAGAGAATAGTTTTATAATTTGAAAGATTCTTTTTGCGAGCATTCTGTTCGACCGCTTTTATTGCAAGAGGATGAATATCGAGAGCATAAACAATACCTGATTGGCCTACTATTTCTGCTATCATTATTGTAAAGGCTCCAGGTCCACAACCATAATCAAGGACTTTATATCCTGGATGAATTTCGACTTCGGCTAACATCTTAGCGGGAGGCATGAAAAGATTGCGGATAGGCATGCCTGCATTCACCATCATTTTAAACCCGAAATTTGACATTTTCTTTTTCATAATATTGTTTCTTTTTTTAACGCCTCGTTTCAGAGGCCTTGCCAACGCCCTGACCGGAAGTAGGGACGTTGCAGAAGCACCCAAACCATAACAGCGGGCACATATGCTGAAACTGGCAAGCGCGGGCAAGGTCCGTTGCAAACGTTTGTTAGCGCTGTGCCCAATTTACAAGCAATCTTTCTGTCACATATTGGATCGTTTTGCATGGGTGACATGATTCGCCTCCTCAGATCTTTTCGATCGAATAGCCTTTATGACCCGTCCCATCAATCTAAATGGTGTTAATTTTGATTCCGTCTGATTGATAGTCCCTGCCATGTATAAATCCAAATCTTCGAAATAGTACAGGAAGGAACCAGTTGAACCCGAATGACCCCATAAAGGCGGCACGTTTATCACTGTCTTCATGAACCAGGGAAACTTGAAGTACATCGTTCCATATCCGTATTGCATCGGAAATTCCAATTTGTGCCAATTATGCATCAACTTTAGCGTATCTCTTCGAATAATTCGCCCTTCATTGAGAGCTTTCAGAAAAAGAATAATGTCGTCTACCGTCGAGACAAGACCTCCATCAGCCCAGTATGATCCATTTGAGCGGATCGTGGTAATGTTCCTCTCGTGACAAAATACATCTGCTGGAGCCGCCAGGGGGGAGGACTGTGGTTCAGAGCGGCCAACCAGCCAGGTATGCCTCAGTTCTAGAGGACGAAATATATATTCCTCAAAGAGAACATGAAGCGGCTTCCCGCTGATGGCCTCAAGGATCTTTCCTAATAATTGGAAATTGGTATCCGAATAGGAGGCACCCGTCCCCGGTGGGAATTTCGGTTCCAGGTCATTGCGTACCCGTTCAATCGTTGCTTCGACCGTCCATAACCGTTCCGGTTCTTCCAGGAACAATTCAAAGTTGGTCTTTCCCCCTTCTGGTTTCTCGGTATAGTAATCGGCGATACCAGACATATGCGATAACAAGTGTTGTATGGTAATCTCGCGTGAATAATCCTTCCCGTGATACACATGAATGCCTTGTATCAAATCTTGTGGAAGGTACTTCGACATGGGATCGTCTAACGAGAGTTCCCCCTTTTCATAGAATTGCATAATGACCGTAGCCGTATAAAGTTTCGTGATACTGGCAAGATAGAATGGCGTGTCTGTAGTCATTAATACCTGACCATCCTGCCTGACGACTCCGGCTGCCCCCGACCACGAGAACGAGCCGTCACCCCTCATCACCGACAGAACACAACTCCTGACCGATTTATCTTTTTCGACCAATTCGGAAACCCGATATTGCATTTCCTGATTTAAATCGTCAAACGATCGGGTTGACCATCTCAATCGCGCTATGAATAATCCCACTGCGACAATCAGAAAGATTATGGCGAATGCAATTATGATCCGTTTCATGCTCAGAAAACCCCCGGAATCATCCGCCATCGCACTTCTTGCTTGTAGTGCATATATTCATTCGGAAATGATTGTAACAATATGGCTTCTTCTTTTAAGGCCGTAACAATCCAGTGAATAATTGTCAGCAAAGCCAAAACAAAGGTTATCATGATGCCAAAGGCAAAGCCAATGCCTATATTCTGGAGTATGAGACTGAGATATAAGGGGTGACGAATCTTTGCATAGACACCGGTGGTGACTATCTTCTCGATCTTTTCGGAGTGTTCATGAGCCTGCTTATGATCTTTCTCTGTCCACCAATGAAAAGCAAAAGCCAAGAGGATCATAATACCACCGAGAATATTTGATGCCGGAAAGACGGAAAACTTTTTCCAGGAAAAAACCAGTCCGCAAATTCCCGTCCCAATAAGAATAAATAATTCAAACATCCCGCGATAAAAGGGGTTGGAAAGGAAAAAACCATTAACACTATTTCCGATATTCATCAGGCTTACTTTTTCCTGTGCTTTAATATTGATATCTACTATGAGCGCTAATAATGGATATGAGGATGTAAGATACAGCGGACCGGAATCCGATCCGCATATGGTCACTATTACATCCGCTGCTGCTTTGTTGACACTGACCCGGCCTTGCTCTTTCTAAAAACAGGCAAGGGACTTTCTCCACATGAATCGATTGGTTTGTCCTGCTCATATTTCACACGCCTTTCCGCTGGGACAAAACATGAATCAAAACCATGTTTTATTCTTATATTCCAAATAGACTTTTCCATATTTCGATTCCAATTCCCTTTCTTCTAATCTCTGCCAATAGAAGATATTTCCGATGGCCACAAATCCTAAAAATAGACTCAAAATTGCTCCATGGTATATTGCCCATCCAAAAATCCAGAGAATGAACCCAAAATACATCGGATGGCGGATTTTGGAAAACAAACCTCTTGTCACAAGATTTTTGATGTTTTCTACCCCTCGAAGATGTAACGTTGCTCCTATGGCTAAAACTAATCCCACTAAAAATGTACCAAAGCCAATCCAACTAACAAAACGTGGTAAGGAGACCTTAACCGGATCTAAAGGACACATGTTGAACCAACTTGCCCACATAAGGCACATCGCCAAAAATACGATTGCAAAAGTAATTATGTTTTTAGGACTGATCCGGCTATTTTTCTTAAGTTTCTCATAAATAGCTCGAATCATCATACCCAAGAAATAGAGGCCCACGAATACAAGATAACCAGCTTTCATTTTTCATACGCTCCAAGAAGACAGTGTATTCATAATGGATTTATAGCTTGTTCAGAAAAAAAGCTTTTAAAATTCATTTTGATACCTGGATTTTGCACGAGTCGGAGGCTTTCATATGCAAGGCACTTAAGGGCGAAGCTATAGTGGACTATGCTGAGCCCTTAATAACACAGCATATGAAAGCCTCCGGCTCGCCCGCAGGGTGAA
>JBATKU010000521.1:0-2178 GCA_049669725.1 Desulfobacterales bacterium | reverse complement strand
GTGTGATAATGGCAATGCGTTTCATGGTGGATCTCCTCCTATATCGGGTGATTCTAGGCCGTCTCAAAAAGGCCCACGCGATGGCTTCAGTCCATCCTTTCCTGATCCCTAAACCGGGTTTCCTTATGGCGTATATCTATTAACCAACTGTGCTTAGGCGGGCACATCCCTCGAAAACTTTGGTGTCTTTCCATTCCCTCTATAAACCAAGTATAGCGGGTAATGAAGAAAATACCGGGGCACAATGACTGGCTTTCGGGCTTCGTCTCGAGCAATAAGGCCTGTTATCCGGCAACGGGCTAAGCGTGTCCGAACGACTCCTTCTGGCCGGTTCCGGTTATTGGCGTTGCTGAAATTTGTACGAATCCTATAGCCACTTACTGGGTGAAGCGGCCCAACCGGGCAGCAGTACTCTTTGGTAAGGATGTCTGTTATTCGTGAATAGAGCGCATGGAAGGCTCGCAATTCACACCCGGCACTGCCAATGACTGGCCATTTTTCCACTGATTGTTACCCCAAGTTGGATCTGGGGTAGACTCATTCAAGTCCCGTAATAGAGGTTCAGGCAATGTTAACCAGAACGTTTTCACGTTTACGCCAAGTGGATTGGCGAATCTTTTTGGGCATTATCATTACAGTGTTATGGATCATCGCGGGTGTGGTTTACCTGAGTGGCGCCCAAATCAGCAAGGCGAACATTTACGATATACCCCTGGAAAACATCGGTAGTTTTCTGGAGGGTGCGTTTGCACCGTTGGCATTTCTCTGGCTGGTCATCGGTTTGTTTATTCAACAAAGAGAGCTGGCCGATAATACCGAAGTCTTGCGACAAACCTCAATCCAGTCTGAAAAACAAACCCAGGCGATAGCGGCCACCGAGATGAACGCGCGCCAGGAGACGTTTTTCAAGATTGCAGAAAATGTGAAGCATCAGTTGGGCGGAATTACCGGTATGTTGTTCATTTCATGTATGGGTTCAACCGAGGGTCAAATTGTTGCGAAGGAACGCATCGAGGAGATGTTTAACATGCTTGCCAAGCATGACGACCAGGTTTTTTCACGTGAGTTCCTTTTGTTCAACGCTGAAGACTACGGGGGTTATGAGGCTTTGTTCTATAAAACGGAAATACGTCAGCGTCACACGGAAAACTTTATAAAGACATTCGACCGCCTGTTGCAGATGGCTAAAGACTGTGACAACGTCAATGGCATCATCACAGATTCGTTGGCGCAGACGGCGCATGGTCTTCTTTACTATCGTATGCAAAAGCACCGGCCATTAGCTGCCGGTTAATCAGTATCATTACCCTACAAGTTATTAGGCTAATGCCGATATTCATCCGTAACTGATATGTGCATATTAATGGCGTTATAGGTTGCACGAAAACGCGCATTGCCGGCAGTTAGCTTGACATGCCTGATCGATAGACATAACGTAATACGAAAGTTTAATCGATAAGGATTTGTCATGACAGCGGTCACGGTTTCACCTAAATATCAAGTGGTTATACCCAAGAAAGTAAGGGAGTCGATGGGCATCGTTTCTGGTCAGAAAATACAAATGCTAACTTACGGCAATCGCATCGAGTTAGTACCCATCAAGCCGATGAAAGATCTGAGAGGCTTCTTGAAGGGGATAGATACAAGCGTTAAAAGAGAAACGGACAGGTTGTGAATGTTGTTGATTCTTCTGCGTGGCTATCCTATTTTGCAGGCGACAACAACGCCGGGGAATTTGCCACGCCCATAGAGAACATCGAGAAACTGCTGATTCCCAGCATCACGCTTACAGAGGTATTCAAATGCATTATGCGCCAAAGGGGTGAAGATGCCGCGTTGCAGGTAGTTGCACATATGCAACTAGGAAAAGTGGTGGCGCTTGATAGTGCCCTGGCTATAGACGCAGCCGTCTTCGGTTTGAAATACAAGCTACCTCTGGCTGATAGCATCATTTATGCAACGGCCAGCAAGTTCAGTGCGGTAGTGTGGACTCAGGATGAAGACTTTAAAGCAGTGTCTGATGTTCAGTATTTTCCAGCTCAAAGCCGGGGTCAGAGTCCAGTGCCAGAGTAATTACTTGTAATAGCTCAAACTTGATCTGACAGACCGTGTCCAATAAGGTCTGGCTTAATCGTCCGCTATTCACCTCATAGCAGCTATACATCTCGCCTGAATTTC
>JBATKU010000520.1:0-3794 GCA_049669725.1 Desulfobacterales bacterium | reverse complement strand
GAATGGGATTTTAGATACTTCTCGAAAGATAGAGTTGTGGTTCGGTCTTTGAAGGCGAGGTCGGTAAATCACAAACGTTTTATTGCAAAAGCGCGTCCGGATTGAGTTTTTAAATATCTCTCAAAATCCAAAGCTTTCTGTCGGTCCGTGAATGCAATGGCTGTTTTGATGCGCCATGGTTTGTACTTTGATGTATGGGTATCTTTACCCGAATTGTGATCTTTTAGCCTATTATCGATATTTTCTGTAAAACCAGTATAATAACGGTTCTGATCAATTTTTGATTGGAGTATATAGACGTAATAGAAGGCGGGATTTTCCATGCATAAACAAATATTTTATTTAGGCTTAAAAATCAATTGGGTTGGTCCGTCTTCGCCTCGTGGCTTCGACGCGACACGCGTGCCGGGTCGTAGCTAATTGCGAAGATTGGCGTGCCGGGTCGTAGCTAATTGCGAAGAAAATTGGGTGCTGGCATTGATGCGGCCCGTCTTCGCCTTATGGCTTCCGACTTAGTAAATACTTCGTCGCGACAAGACGCCGCGGCAGTCTTCGCTTGGCGCTTCGCTTAAGCCGCATATTCAATTGGCCCGTCTTCGTCTATCGACTACGACGCGACACGCGTGCCGAGTCGTAGCTAATTGCGAAGATTGGCGTGCCGGGTCGTAGCTGAGCGAAGAAAATTGGGTGCTGGCATTGGAGTGGCCCGTCTTCGCCTTTGGCTACGCCGCGGCAGTCTTCGCTTGGCGCTTCGCTTAAGCGAAGACTGGTGGAGGCGGCGGGAGTCGAACCCGCGTCCGCAAACATTCCACTCGGGCGTCTACATACTTATCCTGAATTTTAAGTTTCGCCCTTTACGTCTCCTTCAGGCAGGATACGTTAAGGACTAGCCCGCTAAGTTTCGCCGATTATGATGCAGGCAATCATAATCAACTATCCCGCTAGTCGATGCCCTTATCAGGTCCGCAGGATTAACCTGACAGGACACTGGCTATTTATGCAGCCAGAGCATATTCATAATCATCTGCGATTATGTTTAAGTTCCCGTCGGTTTTACGAGCTGACAGAAATGCTCGGTATGCAGCCGGAGCTTCTTTGTCCCCGTCGAAGCCGTTTCGCCCCCAAATTCGCTATCGCTCATAGCTCAATGCTCGCGAAGCTCGCAGCTCATAGCTGATAGCTCATAGTATGTAGTGCAGAGCAAAAAGCTCAACGATGATGTGTTGGTGGGGTATGTAAAAGAACAGAGTTGATTGTAAAATAAGGGATATCGGGCGTTTTGTCAAGATATTGCTGACCACGTGTTACGTGCTGCGGGTTACGGGTCACCGGTGGTTTGGTTGCCACTTCCACTTGATTCTCGATACTCGATGACATTCTGACTGGTTCGAAGGTGCAGATCGTCGTTGTTACTTGTTACTCGTCACTCGTTACTTTTCTTTAGTTATTCGTCACTTGTCTCCGGTCACTTGTCATTAATGGACCACCATCACCGGACAGGTGGCGTATGGGATTACCTTGCGGCTGACGCTGCCGAGCAGCAGGCCTTTTAGCGCCCCCATACCCCGGGTGCCCATCACAATTATATCCGCCTGGCTGTTTTTGGCAAAATTTAAGATCGACTCAGCCTCCGGGCCCTCGAGCAATTCTGCCTCTATCTCAAATGGGGATTCACCCAGCATTTCCCGGGCGTCATCCAGAATGGACTGCCCCGCGCACTTGCGTTTGGCGTAAAGTTTTTCGAAATCATCATACCCCAGCAAGTCCGATGTGTGCGGAAAGACATGCACCAGCCACAGGGTGGCCCGGTAGATTTCCGCCATGTTTGCAGCGTATGCCAGGGCTTTGTTGCTGTATTCTGAACCGTCTATGGCCAGAAGAATATTTTTAAACATCGGTTGCCTCTTCTTTCTGCCTGGACACACTCATTCGGCAACCGTCCCGGCCTGCGCCGGGACGGGGCTTAGACTTCCAGTTCGGTTTCAGCCGTCTCCATGACCTGGCCGGTGCCAACGGAGGCGTAAGCATCACCGCCGGTAGCCGAAATATTCAATTCATAGCTCCGGATCAAGCGATTACCCAAAATCGCTGCCAGATTTTGGAACAGGGTGGCGCTGCTGGCGGCATCTTTTTGGATGATCTTTTGCAGCCTGTTTTTGTCTAACCGGAGCAGTTTGGTTGGGGTGATGCATTCGGCGGAAGCCGAGTAGCTGGAACGGCCCACAAGGCTGGACCAGCCAAACACCTCGCCGGGGTGGCTGACAAGGTATACCGCCCTTCCGGTCTGCCCCAGGCGCAGTTTAATGCTCCCTTTGAGTAGAATAAATAGCCCGGTGGCCGGATCGCCTTCATGAAACAGCATATCCCCGGTTTGATGGGATTCTGTTTCAGCAGTATTCATGATTTCACTAACGAATTCCTTGCCCAATGACTCAAAAAGGTCTCTTTGTTTGAAATACATGGTTTTTTCCTTTCCTGACCCCAATTGATTTAGAATCAATTGGGAGTTATAGGTTAATCGTTTGTCAGGATCAAAATAGGTCCGGTGCCGGTGAAGAATATACCTGCTTTCATGATACACCTCCTCTTGTTTTATGGTTTTTGATTTAAAAAGGAGAAAAGAAAGCTTTCGGTCAGCAATGGACGACCTGAAACTAAGATAACAGGATGAGAGATAACGCTATTTGATTTTCAATAGGAAGAAATATCGATGATGGCTGAGCAGGAACCGAGATCGAACAGAGGGAGATCATTACGGGCCGGATAATAAATCACATAGAACATAGCAATTCATATGCGCCGTCGATCAAGTTTATACGATTTATATCTTGTCGGAGAATTTGAGCTTTCCACGCAATATATGCGAAAGATCAATTAATTTTAAAGCTTTCATCCTTAAAGTTAATATTAGGTGGCGTGATGTCAAGAAATTCCCTATGCAAGCCCAAAACCACGCTTTCAGCGGAGAAATTCCAAATCACAGATACCAAATTACAAATCAAATCGGATCTGGAATCTGATATTTTTGATGAGATGTATGAGAGAGCAAATTTTAATAGAAACTATCTCAAAAATTAGGTAAAAACAGCTAAATTATCAGATGGATAAATTCAATTTCCACCTGTGCCTATTTGACTTTATTTCTTGACTTAATTGCTAAAGCAAAACATATTACCGATCGGTAATAAAACATTGTGGATTTAAAATTTAATGAAAATTATTCCCGATAGGGAAAATTTACCAATTATTTCCAATTATTTTTTAATTTTGTCCCGTTCGGTAAAAAAACAATGACACAGATAAATCAACATAACAGCAAAGCTTGGATCGAGGTTGCCGACCTCAAAGCCATCGGAGTCATACTGCGCTCCAAACGCAAACACATGAAGTTGACCCAAAACGATGCCGCCGGGCTGTGTAACGTTGGCACCCGATTTATTTCCGATCTTGAAAATGGAAAGCCAACGATGCATTTTGATAAAGCACTCAAAGTTTTAAACCGTTTCGGCCTTACTTTCGGCATCCGAGAAAGAAGATAATGGCATCGGAAAGATTGAGCGTATGCCGATGCGCATGGCAAGAACCTGTCATTGATTCGGGAAATAGATGGAAGCATTCGTTTGGCGCCATTTTACGACCTGATTTCGACAAGAGCGTACCCGGAAATTTCAGAAAAAATGGCTATGAAAATTGGCAAAGAAACCAGATTTGATTGGATTATGGAGCGCCACTGGCGACAGATGGCCGATCAACTCGACCTAAAATTTTCCTATCTTAAAACACTGTTGAAGGAG
>JBATKU010000519.1:0-2824 GCA_049669725.1 Desulfobacterales bacterium | reverse complement strand
ACCATCCCGACCTTTCACAATCCTTTCAGTGTCACTCTGGGGGCCGAGCGTCGGAAGCAACTGGTAGAATTAAGCCGAAGGCATAATTTTTTAATCATTGCCGATGAGGTTTATCACCTGTTGAACTTTGCGAAGGAGCCGCCGCCGCCACCTATGGCAAGTTTTGTTGACTCGGATACAATTTTCTCCCTGGGTTCGTTTTCAAAAATTTTGGCCCCAGGGCTGCGCCTGGGATGGATTCAGACCGGTCCGCGACTATTAGAGCAAATTGTCGACTGCGGGCTGCTGGACAGTGGCGGCGGGCTGAATCCCTTTACCTCGGCCCTGGTACGCAGCACCATTGAAATGGGTCTGCAGCAAACTCAGCTGGCAACCTTGAAAACCACTTACACCGAACGCAAAGTTGCTCTAAGCAATGCGCTCAAGGAAAATTTCCCGGATACCGTCCGATTTATTGAACCTGACGGAGGCTTTTTTATCTGGCTGGTATTTCCGGAAGGGGTGGACACGGAACTGATGCGTGTTGAAGCCCAGCGAAAAAATGTCGGTTACCTGCCGGGCGTTAAATTTTCAAGCCGCAACGGGCTGAAAAATTGTGCCCGGCTGAGTTTTTCCTATTTTGATGTTCCGGAATTGGAAGAGGGGGTTCGAAGGTTAGCTGAAGTTTTCAAGGCGTATTATTAATTTTTTTATAATTTCATACACCCTGATTAGGCTTTTCAGGCTTACCCATTCATCTATGGCATGGGCGCCGTGTCCGACGGGGCCGAACAGCACGGAGGGAATGCCCATGGCACCGGCCAGGGCTGAATCGGCCCAGAATGACAGACCCACCCGTTTGGACAGTGGCGTTGCCTTTTGCAAGCGTTCTAAAATCTCCGCATCATCCGGGACTCGATAGGGCGGTCTTACAAAAAACTCGTGTCCTGTTACTGAGTGGTCCCCGGGGTGACGGTTGACCGCCTGAATAACCCTCTCCAGTTCAATGGTAAGATCCCGGGGAGATTCATCCGGCAGGGTGCGGCGCTCCCACTGGAAGCACGATTGGCTGGGAATAACACTTAGTTCGGAACCGCCCCTGATAATACTGCTGTGCAGGGATGGATAGCCCAGCAAAGGATCCGGATTGCAGCTCAGAAGCTCGGCCTGGATTTTGCTAAGTTCTTCCATCGCGGATCGTAACGGTAAAATGGCGTCGATGCCTTGTTCGGGACGGCTTCCATGGGCGGCCTTGCCGGTCACTGCCAATTCATACCAGGTAAAGCCTTTGTGGCAGACACCGATATCTTCCTCGGTGGGTTCAAGAAAAATCCCGCCGACTGGCGCGGGCGAGACCTGCGGGAGCCATTTTTCAACCAGATACTCCATCCCCGTACTTTTATCCTCTTCATCGGATACAAAGGTGAGTAGGAGGTCCAGCGGGGGCGGATGCTGGGTGAAGTAATCGGCCAGCATCAGCATAATGGCAATGCTGCCCTTCATATCATAGGTGCCGCGACCGTAAAGCCTGTCGCCTTCACACCTTAGCGTAAAAGGTTGATCCATTCCGTCGACACCCACGGTATCGAGGTGGGCGTTTAACAATAGTGAGCGGTTGTGCTCTTTTCCCGGGATGACTGCGGCCACATTTCGCTGGTTATGACCGACATCCTGCATGTCAGCGTCCAGATTCCGGGTTTTGAGACTCTGGACAATAAATTCTGCGATTTCCCGTTCTCCGGGACCGTTTGACAGGGTCCGATTAATGGAGTTAATCTGAACCAGTTCCCTTAAAAGGGCGAGTATGCGGTTTTCCATAAATTTGTGTTTCCGGAATCCAGCGCTTTTTCAACGTATTTCGTTACTGGATGCCGGATCAAGTCCGGCATGACGGGCAGAATTTGGGCGCTTTTTTTGAATTACGACACTGTCTGGATGTCAGGGATGCATGATAAAGATCTGAGAACCAAATGTCAAACCAAAGGAGATAAAACCGCCATGGATCGGAAATTCAACGGCGTCATGTTCGACATTGACGGGGTGCTCGAGTTTCAGGGCAAAGCGTACCCCGGAGCCGTCGAGCTACTCGAATTTTTGCGTCAAAAGGGCATTATCATCCGGATTTTATCCAACAGTACCCTGAAAAGCAGGGAGGTTTGCACAGAAAAATTGAACCGTCACGGGTTCGGCGTAACCGAAGCGGAAGTCATAACAGCCTCCTGGGCAACGGCCCGTTACCTGAGGACATTAAAGCCGAAATCCTGCTGGGTGATGCTGAAGGGCAAAGGTATCGAGGAATTCAAGGAATTTAACATGGATGATGAGGCCCCGGAATATATTGTTTTAGGCGATTACCGGGAAGAGTTTAAATTTGAGAACATGAACAAAGCGCTGAAGCTCTTGTTGCAGGGTACCAGGCTCATCGTCATGATACCGGAAAAGGTCGATCACAGCCTGGGTGGAGTGGAGTTAACTGTCGGGGCTTACGGCAAAATGCTGGAAGATGCCGCCGGAATCAAAGCCACCTATATCGGCAAACCGAGTAGCTACGTGTTCGACATCACCCTTGAAAGCATGGCCATGGACCGTGCCAGGGTTTTGATGGTTGGAGACCGTGTGTCCACCGATATTATCGGGGCCAGGCAAGCGGGAATACCGTCGGTGCTGGTTAAAACCGGCGAATTTAAACCCGATGATTTGACGGGTGACATTCAACCGGATTTTATCGTCGATGCGGTTGGTGATATCAAAGATTTTTTCTAAAAGCTATCTCCTTACGGTAGTCCCGGCATTGCACTGTTGTTGAACAACTTCCTGCAAGGTATGCGCTCCCTGCCATTGGATG
>JBATKU010000518.1:0-12237 GCA_049669725.1 Desulfobacterales bacterium | reverse complement strand
TGATGGCCTCACTGACCTGCTCGGCAGTAAGAAATTCCTGCTCGTAGGTGGAGGTGTTCATGAAACAGTACTGCTCTCCATCCGTATACAGGTATTCCATTTCCTGCTCGTCCAGATCCGGTTGTTTGAACTTTTCACCGGACCTGAAGGTTCTGTCGAATTGTGCACCGGTGACCATATTTTTTAATTTGCACTTATAAAGGGCCTGACCTTTGCCCGGTTTGGAAAACTCAAACTGCACAATTGCATAGGGTTCACCATCTATTTCAATTTTAAGTCCTTTTTTCAAATCACCACTTTCAATCATTTCAACCTCCTATTGCCTTTTCTGCCTTTCGAACAGCTTCAACCATTTGCGTCACTTTTTGAAGATCTTTTTTGAATCGAATGGGAGCGCCTTTTTTATCCAGGGAATTGGTCCGGGTGCAGCTGTCGACGCCTTGCGGTCGAACCCGCATAATTCCCTCGGTTACATTGCCGGGTGCAATACCCCCGGCGAGTATAACGGGAATATGGCTTGCGGCAACCAGTTCAGCGGCCGTGTGCCAGCTGCAAGTCTGTCCGGTAATGCCGACAAAACCCTTTACAGGCTGCAATTCGGTATCTTGATTCAAGCCGTTAACAAGCATGGTGTCGGTGAGAAAAAAATCACTTGCCGGCTCAAATATTTCCCCAAAATCAAGAGTGGGTACTAGATTTCGCTTTCCGGACGGTGCAATCGGAATGGAGCGCATAATCAGAATTTGTGGAAACCGTTTTTTGACATTTTCCTGTAAGCGGATCAATTTCTGACAGTAGTTCCATACATCTTCCCTGTCTGTCAAGGCTTCACAGAAATGGACAATGTCAGGTTGGTAATAATCCAGAGTGCGGAGCACCGAATCCAATGAGTTGTACAATGTTATCAAACTGCTTTTAGCGGGGGAAGAGCGGACCCGTTCGATGGTCTCTGCCACGCCCGGAACTTTCCAATCCTTTTCTGAAACAATGACACTGCCGATATGGTCAACGCCGATATTGATGAGGGCCTGCGCTTCTATGGGGTCCTGCACCTCATAAATCTGTATGATTATCTTTTTCATTGTCACCAAAATGTTTACAGGATAGAATCTTGCCGGTTTCAAATATTCAAATTTGCGGTTGACTTTTGCAGCCGTCTCTAACATATTCAGCCTGTTTTCGCAAACCGATTCCCCGATCATTGAACAATTGAATAATGAAGATTGAATACCCATTCTTCATTACGAAGGGTAGGCTATGATTCTGATCATTGATTTTGGCTCTCAGTATAATCAGTTAATTGCTCGCAGGGTTCGCGAGCTTCATGTGTACTGTCAAATTGAGCCGCCCGGCATTTCAGTTGAGGCCATAAAAGCCTTGAACCCGGAGGGCATAATCCTGTCCGGGGGGCCGGCAAGTATTTATGAAAAAAACAGTCCCAAAGCCGACCCGGGCATTTTTGACCTTGGTATACCGGTATTGGGTATTTGCTATGGCATGCACTTTATGGTGGCGGCTCTGGGAGGAACCGTACAAAGAGCCGGAAAGCGCGAATACGGGTTTGCAGAGCTTGAAATCAAAAAGCCCGAAGGTTTTTTTGAAGGGGTAAAGAAAAAAAGTACTTGCTGGATGAGTCATGGTGATTCTATCACCAAACTGCCGGACGGCTTTAAAACCACTGCCTCCACAACCAATACGAAATTTGCGGCTGCCGCCTTTGCCAAAAAAAAGATTTTCGGTGTTCAGTATCATCCCGAAGTTGTTCACACGCAGATGGGAACAAAGATGTTGCGCAATTTTCTTTATATTGTGTGTGGCTGCAAACGTTCCTGGAGTATGAGGTCATTTGCCAAAAAGTCCATAGACGATATTCGGCAACAGGTGGGGGATAAAAAAGTCATCCTGGGTTTAAGCGGCGGCGTGGACTCTTCGGTGGCGGCCGTTCTCATTCACAACAGCATCGGCAAAAAACTGACCTGTATATTTGTTGACAATGGTCTGCTCAGAAAAAAGGAGGCTGAAAAACTCAAGGTCACCCTGAAACGGCACCTTCACATTAATATCCGGTTTGTGAATGCCCAAGCCCAGTTTTTAAAGGCCCTTGCCAGGGTTACAGATCCGGAGAAAAAGCGCAAAATCATCGGCCGGATCTTCATGAAGGTCTTTGAAGCGGAAGCCCGCAAAATTAAGGGGGCCGATTTTTTAGCCCAGGGTACCCTGTATCCGGATGTGATCGAATCCGTATCGGCCTTCGGCGGTCCGACTGCCGTCATCAAGTCCCATCATAATGTCGGCGGCCTTCCCAAAAAGATGAAACTTAAACTCATCGAACCTTTAAAATATCTGTTTAAGGACGAAGTACGTCTGCTGGGCAAAGCGCTGGGATTACCGGAAGGTCTAATCTGGCGCCAGCCGTTTCCGGGACCAGGGTTGGCCATCAGAATTATCGGCGAAATTACCCCCCGGCGTTTGAACGTGTTGCGCAATGTTGATGATCTTCTGCTTGAAGAGATTAGAAATGCAGGGTATTATAAAAAGTTGTGGCAATCATTTGCCGTCCTGCTGCCGATTAAAAGTGTGGGTGTAATGGGCGATCAACGGACCTATGAAAACATTGTTGCGATTCGTGCCGTCACAAGTAAGGATGCCATGACAGCGGATTGGGCCAGGCTTCCTCATAAATTTTTGAGCCAGATTTCAAACCGAATCATCAATGAAGTCAAAGGTGTTAACCGGGTGGTTTACGATATTAGTTCCAAACCACCCAGTACGATAGAATGGGAATAAAGAACAATGGTTGAAGAAATCCCCCCTGAATTTAAATTTAGCGCCGATGATCAAGATCCCGAATCCTTTTATCATGAGGAGATAAAAGATCTGCGGGTTGAGAAATTAAGTCAGCGGATTACGCTATTTTCGATTCTCCTGCCTATTTTGATCGGTGTCGCCATATTTTTTGCTTATCGCGATCTCACCAGCCGCGTGAGCCGGAGTCAGGATACCGGATCTGTGGAAGCCCAAAGAATCTCAAGGGAACTGGAGGAATTCTCAAAAAAATTCAATGAAAAATTAATCACCTTTTCGACGACACTGTCGTCCCAGGATAAAGATTTCAACACCACGGTTTCGGGCAAACTGGCAGCTGTTAACCAAAATGTTGATGTCTTAAGTAAAAATTTAAAATCCCTGAACGAAAATTTAACCCAGACCCAAAAAACGGTTAAAAATCTGGCAGCCTCCAAGGCAGATAAAAAAAACCAGACCGCCGCTATCGCCAAAGTCAACGCTAATTTGGAGTCCCTTAAAAAAGAACTCAAATCGTTAACGGAACTTCGTAGTGAGATAACGACAGTATCTGCCGAAATCAAAATACTGGAAGGCAGATTGAGCCAAGAACTTGCAGAAGTGGCCACCACTGCTACGAAATCCCAAAAGAACTACAGTCAGTTGCAGAGTTCGATAACGGCTTTAGCGGGCGATAAAATCGATAGAGACACGTTTGATTTAGAGGTGTTAAAGCTCAAGAAAAACTACCAGAACCTTATTGTCCGGGAGGTCACAGCTGTTAACCAGAAGCTGGATACGATTCAAAAGACAATTGATGACATCCAAAAAAATTCAAAATTACAAAAGAAGTCGATGAAGTCGTTATCCAAAAAGACACCACCCGCTAAATCCACCGGGACGACTATCACTGGCACAAACAAGGCGGCAACCTCATCAAAATCCGGATCCATCGATGAACAGGATCTCCTCGAATAGCCCTGATCGCTTAAATTGCAAACTAAATCTGGGATAGTTAAACCCTTCGGAACTTTTACTAATCATGGATAAAGACCTGTTAATCAATCTTTTAAAATCAGTTGCCGATGGCAAGACTTGTGTCGCCGATGCTGCTGAAAGACTCGATCATATGGCATATGAAGACATAACCTATGCTCACATTGATCATCACCGTTCCCTGCGCAAAGGATTTCCCGAAGTCATTTTTGGAGAAGGCAAAACGGCCGAGCAGATCGTGGGGATTATGGAGAAAATGCAGGGCCAGGAGAATATTATTCTGGTAACCCGTATTGATCAGGAAAAAGCGAACGTTGTTCTGTCTCAATTCCCGGAAGCTGTTTACCATACCGATGCCCGCATGGTAGTGCTGGAATTGAACAAAATTATAACCCGGGGCCGCGGCCCTATTTTAATAATATCCGCCGGCACATCGGACATTCCTGTCGCCAAAGAAGCATATCTAACCGCCAGGGCCATGGGAAACACTGTTGACACCATATTTGATGTGGGCGTATCCGGTATTCACCGGCTGTTGAATTATCACGAGGATATTGCTCAGGCAAACGTTTTGATAGTTGTCGCCGGCATGGAGGGTGCCCTTCCCAGCGTTGTGGCCGGTATGGTGGATCGGCCGGTTATAGCTGTTCCTACCAGTGTGGGATATGGCGTCAATCTCGGAGGGATGACGGCCCTATTTGCCATGCTAAACAGCTGCAGTTCCAATGTGGCGGTCGTCAATATCGACAATGGTTTTGGCGCCGGGTATATGGCATCCGCTATTAACAGAGCTTAGGAATGGAGTCCATGATTTTATGATGAATACCGATCAAGCCATAAAAGCCTTCTCACAGAGTGAAAAACTCAAAAGTGCCCTTATCTGGGCAACTCAGCTAACCGAGGTACATATAGCACTGGCGGAATCGGATAAACCGGGAGCCGAAAAAATCATCAAAACCTTGGTCAGTATGATTGGCAATGAAATAACTGTTGCCCAAAAGGCCGCCCCACATGACGACTGGTTCGAGGCCGAAAAAAACGTAGATACCGCTATGGTGATGCTGAATTCAGGCGTAGCACATGATTCCGGTTACCATCTCACCCAGGCTTTGAGTAAGGTTACCAACATCGGACAGCAGTCCATGACCCAGTTAATAGACGAGGGGCTTCTTTAATTCTTTCCCCGTTTTGGAATAAGGAATAGCGGGAAAGTAAATTCGGATATTGAAACTTAAGTTTAAGATGCGATGCGGGTTACTCATAGCACTTGTTTGCTTTTTTTATATTTAGCGCGGAAAATGACAGGGAAAATGTCAGGGTCATTTCCATGTCCTCTTTCCTTTTAGGATCCTTTTCCTCCTCCTTCTTTATCCACGCTTTTCTGGCAATCCCATAGGATGCATAGCATTTTTTTACAGCGCTCATGAAACAGGGGTTTTTTTTGCTGTTTTGTTCGAGAATTTCTATTTCCGCTTTGGCTGTTTTTAACGATTGGTCAAATTGTTCAAAACTGATGTTTGACTCCACGCCGCGCTGAATTTCGCCTAAAACTACCAGCACTTTGGCTTCTTCAGGGGTTATTCGAGGGCCACAACCGGAAATTAAAAAGGGAAGTACTATCAGCCATACAATTACCGCCGCTCTGTACATACCGGCATCCTTTCTCAAGTAGAAGAAAAAATATTTTATGATGTTTAGTCATAGCTTTCCAGCGTGTGAGTCTGGAAAGGATAGAGAGGGGTCTCCGATTAAGGCATATTGGGCCGCGATCACCTATAAGATTAGGCGATAAATCATCCAACAGCTTTATCTATAAAGTTGTATTTAATTATAGCTCAGACCACGTTTTTTGGCAAGATGAAAACCGGTTCCAACCGCTCAATTGACTATGTCATTCCAGATTCGTTCAGTATCTTCTATCGCTACACTGTCGGCATCAAACAGGGGCTTGTTGGTTTCAGGGGTATATTCATCCAGAATCGAATTGATTTGAGCGATAAGTTTTTCCACTTCCAGATCGTTCAATGTTTTGATCATCAACAAATCATCTTGGGCCTGCTGGAGAAAATACCCCAGTGTCTCTTGGCCGTTCTGAAAATATTTGATTTTTTCATTTAAGCTTGCAACGTATCCGAGCAACAGCTGAATCAATTTAAGATTGTAGTCAATTCTGGGGGTCAAAACAGCCCTTTTGTAGGATTCAATCTGTAATTGTGCTTTTTCTTGCTTAATCTCTTCTTTGAGCGCTTCCGTTTTTTGTTCTAATTGTTTCTTTTTCTCCATAGCCAGTTCTATTTTGCCGGACAGACTTTGTTGCAACGATGTAATTTCGGTCATTTTACGATTGAGTTCTGTTGTTTTGTAACCGGTAGCAGATACGGTTCCACAAAATAAAATGCATATCATAGCAATGGCGGCACAACCGGATTTTAGATGTTTCATCATATCAGTTCTCATTTACCTCCCTTTTTTGAAACAACGGCCTTACATCACACGTTCCATTTCTTTCCTAACACCTTCGGACACAAACAATTTCCCCCCCATGGTTTCCCACAGAGCCAGGTATTTTAGTGCTCTTTGATCAGGTTTCTTTTTATGATAATTTAAACCCATCAGTTCAAGCTGATTGCCTTTCCATTCCATCAGATATAGAGTCAGTTCCGGCGGAAATTCAGTCAGCCCATTGAGGGATATCCAACTGCCTTCCCATTTAAATAAATACCTGGCGACGGCCGGAGAAAGCCTATTAACACTATTTAAACAGATCCAGTTGCCCGGCCACTGGGATAAATATTTGGCTTCATCAGGAGCTAACTGTTTCAATCCATTTAAAAAGAGGTCTGATCCATTCATTTGGGACAGGCACTTGGCCGCCCTGGCTGTCATGGTGGAAAGTTCAGCGATGCGCTTAAAATCTCCCGAGCAAATTTCGGCAATAATTTTCTCATCTTTATGACTGACCGGAGTATGAGCTTTTGCGGCCTGTTGATTTTGTATTTGACTCCAGATCGTTTCAAAGGGTGTAAAATTCGATGTAGCATTATCAACAGATAGTTTCTCCGCATTCAGTTGATATTTTTGAATTGCAGCGTTAACATATCGCATGTGCCGATCCATATCGATGCCGCTGGCAATTTCTGCTATCTGAAGATCCAACAGGGCTTTTCTTTTAAGGAAGAGCAACTCTTCACTGCCGTTATGAACCCATTGGTTCGGTTTTTCGAGTTCCTGAATATAAGCCTGGCGGCGCTGAATGGTTCGTAGGTTGAGTTCAATGCGTTTATTCTTCAAAGCCTGTGCTAAGGAGGATATATTGGCCTTTCCCATTTCATGGCTGATCTGATCCATTAATTCGACAATACCATTGCGGTAGTACAATTTCAGCTTGTAAATTTCTTCTTTTTTTTGAAGCAAATCATTTCTGAGCCGATCGACTTCTTCAAGCTTGGCCAGATATTTGTCATACTTACCGGGAGGTTTAGGCGTTTGGGGCTGAATTTGTGCCGGTTCTACAGGTTCCCTTATTTGGCTCTTGGCCTCAGGGACGATTTCCACCTTCCCTTTTATACCGATAAGAGAAAGTAGAGCGTAGATGCTAACTCCTGAGATAATCAAAACGATAATAGCCGCTATGGCTATCTTTTTGGAGGATAAAGCACCCCGAGTGGATATTTTCCCGTTTTGGCTTTTAGCGGTGGTTTTTAAGTTTTTCTCCTCCTTGGCGGTGCCATTTAATTCCGCCACTTTCTTATCTTCCACTTTCGTTGTTTCAGACTGAATTTCTCCGGCATCTTCAATTTCTTCTGTAGCGGTGACAGACGACTCTTCCTTTGCTGGCTTTTCAACCATGCCATCATCTATTTCATCATCATCTAAAGCTACGAAGTCATTTTTATTATTATCTGCAATCGGCGAATTTTCTGAGTCCTCCGCCGGCTGTTCTTCTATTTCCGAATATTCGCCATCAGCCTCAGGTTCTTCATCGGATGGAATTTCATTAGAAACAACTTCATCTTCCACTTGCGAATCATCCGGTTCCTCTTTCAGCGGGATAGCCGTCTCGTCTGATTCCTGCTCAGGTGGATCATCGCGGTCTAAAGGCCCGCTCGTCTGGACATCGCTTTGATCCAAGAGGACTTCAGTCTCAACATTTTCGGGGCTGCTGCCAATTTGCCTATCTACCTCATCAAAGGAAATTTCAGCTACCTCATCTAAGGCAATTTCCTGCTCCGCAACGGCCATCCCCTCAGGCACCTCGGTTTCACTGCCTTGCTGCTGATCATCAGTGTTATCCGTGGTTTTCTTCAACGGCTCGATCACATCCCTGGCGTCCAGTGTCTTCAATGCTTCCTGGTTGGGCTCCAGTTCTTCAAGAGGTTCTAAGCCGGATGGGCTTGAACTTTTTTTGTTCGATTCCTTTCCCATTGTTCACCGCACTTTTCCAAAATATTATTTTTGATCGTAAGGGTTCGTAGGTTCAGAGTTCATGGTATCTTCCGGACGCTTTTTCATCCTGCGGCCAGAACTCGTGAATCCGGGACCTTACCCGCTTCGAACCAGATATCAATCTTACCAGCATAGCGGCTCCAACATTATATCGGCAAATTTTATGATATCTTAAGCCGTTGGATTAAATTTGTTTTGATGTGAAATGGTCATTGGGATGGGGAGAATACGGCCGCGGAATGAACGCCGGAAATAAGTCTGATATCGGCTGAGGGTGGGCAACTGAAAGCCGAGTTAAAGTTGACACATCACTAAATAAATCAATAGCTTGAATGCCTGGAAACGCAAAAAGGTTTTGTTCAGCCGGCTATTCTGATATCATCCAGCAGATTCTCGAGGGCCTGATGATATACATCATGATCTTTCCAATTGCTGAAATCAAAAATATTGCGGGTTTTATTGATATATTCCGCCCAGGCCTGGTCGCTATCCAGGACGGCGGCGTCAACACGGATTGGAAAGAGTATGGGTTTTTTACGTTTATTTTCCTCTGATAGTGCCGCATTGACCTCATTTTCAACCCAGTCGTTTGCGATTGAATCTTCAGATAGAATCAGCAACACTATGTCGCGCATACGAATATAATGGTAGATTGAATCCCAGGTTTTATCCCCTATTTTCATGTCTTCGGATGCGAACCAGCAGCGCACCCCTTTGTTTTGCAGATCAGCATATAGTTTTTCCGCAAAATCTAGATCTTTGTCGGAGTGGCTGATAAAACAACTTTGATGCGAGAGCCCCTTTTCAGTCAACAATCCCATGTTTTGAATAATGTTATCGGAAACCCCTGTTTCACGCAGAAAGGTTTCAGGGATTTTTCCGTTCGATCGCATGATCGTATCAATTCCAATTGAAGAAGGACCAAAGTGTTGGACCGTTAAAAGTTCCTTGGTCAATGATAAATCCACATCGCCGAAATTAGTCCAGGCCATGAGAACGTTCTTTAAACTGCAATAGTGCAGGTTGGTTTTTATAATGCTGGCTTTGATAAGATTGGCTTTGCTGAGATCTGCTTGGCTAAGATTCGACTCGCTTAAATAGGCCCATCTGAGATCCGCCCGGGTGAGATTCGCCTGTTTGAGGTCCGTCCCTATGAGGTAAGCCCATCGAAAATCTGCTTTGGTCAGATCTGTCCCCCAAAGGTCGACCCGGACGAGGTCGGCCCTGATGAAGTATGTTCTTGTGAGATCCGCCTCACTCAGGTCGCTTTCCCGGAGGTAGGCTTCACTGAAGTTTGCTTTGCGTAATTTGGCCAGGTTAAAGCTCGCTTTCTTGATGTTCGCCGCCCTTAAATCGGCTCGCACTAAACTGGCGCCCCTGAAATCCGTATTTCTCAGATTCGACCTCCTCAGATCCGTATCGCTCAGATTGGCATTGTTCAGCTTAATGTCGCTAAGATCGATTTCTGACAGGTCAGGCTCTATTTCCGGGTTTTCCTTCCGCCATTGGTTCCATTCTTCCACTCCCTGTTGGACGATCTCAAAGTGTTTCTTGTTTGGCATAATACATCTCCCCTGCGTTTGCTTCGAATTTGCCCAATATTTGATACATTATACCACTTAGCAGTGAAAAAAAGAAGCCCCCAACATTGGCGGCACCATCTCAAATTCAAGCTTAACGCAAAAAATGCCGATACTTATTAAGATTTAAAATACTTGGATGATGCACCGAAATTGCGGCGTGCCCGATTATAATTTGAGATCCGTGAAACCAGGTTAGAAATTTGCAACTATTGACCATTACCATAAAAAAATCATGATGACCCTAACTTTAGATAATATCCGGATCAACATCTTGACGCTTTCATTTCCGGCGGAAATCGAGCGGGATTACAAAGAGGCATATTTTAAAAAATCAATTAAGCATGTCCGCATTGCCATGCTGCTTGCATTAACTTTTTTTGCAGCGTTCGGGATATTGGATTCATGGTTGGTCCCTGAGGCTAAGACCAAATTGTGGTTCATCCGCTATGCAATTTATTGCCCTGCAATTTCAGCTATCTATCTCTTTTCGTTTTCAAAGCATTTTCAACGATATATGCAGTTATGTATTGCCCTGGCCGTATTGCTTGCGGGCCTGTCTATCATTGCCATGATTCTTATCGCACCCACTCCGGGAAATTACTCCTACTACGCGGGCTTAATCCTTGTGTTTATCTTCAGTTATACGTTTTTCAAGCTTCAGTTCTTATGGGCAACCATAGTCGGCTGGATGATCGTCATTTTCTACGAAATAGCAGCTATCGGGTTAACAAACACTCCGATCCCCGTTTTAATTAATAATAATTTTTTCTTTCTTACGGGAAATTTATTTGGAATGTTTGCCTGTTATTCAATTGATTTGTATTCGCGCAGGGATTTTTTACAAGCTCGCATTATCGAGGCCGAAAAGAAAAAAGTACATCAAGCAAATCGAGAACTGGGGGATCGCGTATCCAAGCGAACGGCCATGTTACTGAAAGCCAATACAAATCTGAAACAAGAGATCATTGATCGAAAGCGGGCCGAGGATGATCTGCGGGAAAATGAGGAAAAGTACCGCAACATCCTAGAAAATATGGAAGAAGGCTATTATGAAGTTGATCTTTCGGGGAACCTCAGATTTTTCAATGACTCCTTATTGAAAATTACCGGATATTCCCGCAATGATTTATTAGGAACCAACTATCGTCAATTTACCGATCCAAGCGATGCAAATAAAGTTTTTCACGCCTTTAACAAGGTGTATCTTTCACAAAAACCATCCAAAGAATTTGAATGGACGATCATAAATAGCAACGGGGTCGAAAAACGGCATCTGGATGCTTCCGTTTCCCTAATGAAAAATTTGGCAGGCCTGCCAGTCGGGTTTCGGGGAATTGTCCGGGATGTTAGCGAACGCAAACGTGCTGAGGAAAAAATCCACAAACTCAATGAAGAACTCGAGCAGAGAGTGGCTGAGCGAACGGCTCAACTTCAAAAAGCGAAAAGCAAGCTTGAGACTACCATTGAACGCGTAAATAAATTGGCCTGGGAGGCCGATTCTGCCAACAAGGCCAAGAGTGAATTCCTAGCCAACATGAGTCATGAAATTAGGACCCCTCTAAATGGAATTATCGGGATGGCAGAACTGGCTTTAGAAACTGCCACAGATCAAAACCAACGAGAACTTTTCGGAACGCTTAGCACAGAGACCACCGCTTTGCTTACGGTCATTAATGATATTTTGGATTTTTCCAAGATAGAGGCCGGAATGTTGGAACTCGAGGAGACCCCATTTGATTTAAAATCCATCATTGATGATTTGGTTGATAGTATGAAGCTGAGAGCTATTCAGAAAGATCTCAAATTTAAAGCATCATTATCTCCCAAGGTTCCAACATTTCTAATTGGCGACCAATGGCGGATCAAACAGATTCTGACGAATCTCACAGATAATGCATTGAAATTCACAAATAAGGGAGCGATTTCCATAAAAATTGAAAACAAAGAAAATTTTGGCGATAAAGTGAAGATCCTTTTTACCATAAAAGACACGGGTATCGGGATATCAAAAGATAAACTGCCATCAATCTTCAAAGGGTTTAATCAGGCGGATGGATCCACTACTAGAAAATACGGGGGAACAGGGTTAGGAACCACTATATCAAAGCAGTTGGTTGAGCTTTTGGGAGGAAATATTGGGGCTGAAAGCCAAGAAGGCAAGGGAAGTCAGTTCTGGTTTACAGCAACTTTTCTCAAACAACCAAATAAAGAGACAAGTATAAAAACAGAAAAACCGGGGCTCAATCCTCTCGGGAAACTGAATTTTAAAACGCAAGTTGAAATGTCAATCGGATTACCTGCGAATACAGAATGCCGCGGAATGGGACAGATACTGTTAGTTGAAGACTATCCGACCAATCAGCAAGTTGTCCTGCGGCATTTGCGCCGTGCCGGATATATCGTCGATTTGGCCGAAAACGGCCAAACG
>JBATKU010000517.1:0-2156 GCA_049669725.1 Desulfobacterales bacterium | reverse complement strand
TTCAGGAAAGAAAAACCGGGATGGCAGCCGCTTAAGGTTGAAGTCTCAGATGAATGCGATGGCTGTGCGTTTTGCATCGACCATTTCGAATGTCCGGCTCTGATCCTGAACAAAACCGAAGAACGTGTAAGTATCGACCCCATCCTGTGCAATGGATGCGGCGTATGTATTAGTGTTTGTCCCAAAAAATCGATAAAGGAAATTAATCAGGATCATCTCCCAATTCGTTGATGGTCCTGAAAGGATTCCAGGGGTCAAGCTTGCTATATTGCAGTAAGCCTTGAGCCCAAATAAAAAAGGCTATACTCATTCGATTCCAGTTACAGTAAGTTGGTTGGTAATCTGGATTCAAAAAAGGAGTATAGCCATGAAACATAGTAAAACCGAAAAAATCGGAACGATCAACAAAAAAACACTTATTGCTGCTTTGGACATTGGTAAAAAGGTTCACTACGGTTATTTTAGAGCCCCCTCGGGCAAAGATTTTCAACCATTTGCGTTTCATAACACCCGTAATGGCTTCGACAAGTTTTGGGAAAGGCTTTGTAACTTTAAAGAAAAACAAATGCTTGAGGAAATTATTATCGGCTTTGAGTCCACAGGACCCTATGCCGAACCCATATGCCATTACCTGCGACATAAATCGGTAAAATTGGTTCAAGTCAATCCTATGCATACGAAACGGATCAAAGAACTGACCGGCAATTCTCCGAACAAAACAGACAAAAAAGATCCACGTGTCATTGCCGATGTTATGTCGCTGGGTCATTCCCTGACGGTCATTGTTCCTGAAGGGGCGGCAGCCCATCTTCGAAGGCTTACGCAGGCAAGAGAACGTGCCATAGAACGACGAACGGCCATGAGTAACCAGCTTCAGCATCTTGTTTTTCTCATATTCCCGGAGCTTGTGCATATTATCAAGCCATCTACAAAAACGGGTATGTATCTGATCAAGCACTACTCGGACCCTAAGAAGCTTTTGTTTGCAGGGATAGACAAACTTAATGCTATTATTAAAAAGGTGAGCCGAGGCAGGCTGGGTACTGATCGTGCTGAACAACTTCATGGTGCTGCAAAAAAATCTGTAGGAATTACAGAAGGTAAAGAAAGCATTCTGTTTGAGATAGCACATCTTGTCTCTAAAATAGAGTCTGAAAACCATTATGTTGAAGACCTGGAAAAACAGATGGGTGACTATCTTGAAAAGAATCCATACAGCCACAGCATATTGTCTATCACTGGGATCGGCCGTGTGACAGCAGCCGGATTGATAGGAGAGGTTGGAGATTTTCGAAAATTTAAGACCATATCGGAAGTGTTGAAACTTGCGGGGTTGGACCTTTATGAAATCAGCTCTGGAGTGCACCAGGGATGCCGTCGTATCTCCAAAAGAGGGCGAGCCCTTATGAGGAAGTTGTTGTACTTTGCGGCCATCAATACAACCCGTAAAAATGGTATTTTGCATGGTCCCTATCAACGACACCTGGCAAAGGGGATGCCCAGGATAAAGGCTTTGATTGCCATCGCCAGAAAACTTATCGGGATCATTTTTGCATTGGTAAGGGATCATAGTAATTATATTGCTGACTACTCAAGTCAGTTGGTGTTTAAAAAAGCGGCATAACTATTGTGCGTGGGGAGATTATCATTGAATCCTTTTAAGGCGACCACTGGGTCGACCTTCTGGTCAAGCTTAAATAACTCCCCACAATCACCTTAACCTCAATAAAGCAAGGTTAGAGCTCAATAGAGACTCTCAAATTACCAGGATCGGGTAAGGTGGCGCCATTTGGTTCGCTGTTTTATAAAAAAAAGTTCTTGACTAAAATAAACCAGGATTCAAGGGTTCCCCGATGGCGGGATCTTCGTTTCACTACGACAATCAAAATGCTAAAGAATTACGAAGACTTGAAACTCTGGCAAAAGGCATACGAACTATGTTTAGAGAGTATAGGGCAAATATGTTCTAATTTTTTATTGTTATTTTATACTGGAAAAACTTCCACTTTTATCCTATATAAAAGAATTATTTCTGTAATTCCATTCTAAGATCTAATATGCGAAAATTATTTCCACTCATTTAATATTATATAGAACGGAGAAACTGCTTGAATTGCAGAGGCTTATTTAACTTTAAATACTGCTGAAGGTATACA
>JBATKU010000516.1:0-3284 GCA_049669725.1 Desulfobacterales bacterium | reverse complement strand
GATCTGCTTTATCGAGCAGGTTTTTGCACCAATTCTCGAAAATAAGCGGGGACGAATCCCACCAAATCTCCATACCGGGGCTAACATCCACCAGTCTTTCAAAAAAATTTCTTTCTTCCATTGTCATTCCTCCGAAATAAGCGATTCTTGTTAAACGTTAATTATAATTTGAAAATTATTACTCGATTTTTGTGGAAAATTATTTATTACCACGCAAGCACAAAATCCTAATCCAATATCTTCTTTCTTGCTTGTGCCTTTTCGGCCTAAGGCCGCAAATCCATGCCACCCGATAGGCGAGTGGTAGCTGACTCAGATTGGATGTTCAATTTGTCAGAGTTTGAGTGATAGCGCCCCAGTTCAATTTCCAGCTTATATTTATCCCCTCTGTGATAGGAGTAAAGTAGTTCTATGGGAATGCTGTTTTCATCAAAGGTCAGGCTTTCAATAAAAATGCCGGCTGAATTCTTGGGCAGTTCTAAAATAGATGCAATGCTCTGATCCAGATTCACCGCGCTGATAGTCTGCTGGCTTCGGGCAAGAGACGCCTTAAAATGGTCGGTCATAATTTTATACATCGAACCGGCGAGATTCATTTCCTGAATACCTTCAAATATATCCCGGGGCAGGTAACTTTCTTCATAGATTAAAGGGATTCCGTCACCGGCTCTCACCCTCCGAATTACAATAACTTTTTTGCTCGGACCCAAGAATAATGCCTTGGCGATATCCTCGCCGGCAGTCTTTACACGCTTACTTAATATTTTTGTTGTTTCATCGACCCCGCTATTGCGCATTAAATCGGTGAAACTTAAAATCCGCTCAAGTTTGTGCCTTAGCTCAACAGGCGCCCGGGCTGCAACAAAGGTGCCGGTTCCTTTTTCCTTTCTCAGCAAACCGATGGCAGTCAACTCTGATATGGCCTGTCTCAGGGTATTACGGTTAACACCACATACCTGTGATAGCTCCACTTCAGAAGGCAGTTTTTCGCCGGGACGATAGCGGCCGTTTTGGATCAATTCCTTCAGCCAGGCACTGATTTGCAGGTATTTAGGAATTGGGTTGGTTGCATCAACGATTTTCAAAACATTATGACCTTTTTTAAATTGTTTATTGTTTTAGATGTATATACAGCTACACAGGTAATTGCAACAAAAATTTTCAATTTGGATCATTTTTTTTGACTGACAGCCGCTGAATGAATTTGAAAATAATTCGCCGCCTGAATTCCAGAACGCGGCCGAAGTAAAACATTTACAGGCTTTTACAATAGGCCCACCCGACCTATTGTAAAACGATTCGCCATAAAGTATGTTAGTTATCAAAAGCGGTACAAATACCAATTTATAAAACCTGACGATTAAAGTATGAAAGGGAGGAACGTAATGTCTGAATTAAAGGAACGGGCAGAGGCAATTTTAAAGGAGTTTAAGGGGGATCGCTATGCTTTTGGCAGTGGGGTTCTGGATGAAGCACCCGGAAAATTTGCCGCTGAATTCGGTAAAAAGGCTCTTGTCATCGGATCCACGGAGTCTGATTGGTTTCAGCCCACCATGGGACGTATTCTCAAATCCCTGGAGGCTGCCGGCCTGGAGGTTGTGGGCACGGTCAAATCGGCTGCACCCAATGCCCCCTTTGTGGATGTTTATCGCCTTCACAGCCATATTGTGCATAAAAACCCGGATGTGATCGTGGCTGCTGCCGGCGGTTCCGGGATTGATGCTGCCAAAGCCGCCGCCACCCTGGCGACCCTGGGCGACCACCAGCCCGAAATCGATCCCTTTTTCGGTGTTGGCGAAGTTACAAAAGTATGCCAGGAACTGGGACGCTCCATTAAGCCGGTGGTGGCTGTTATGACGGCTTCCAGCTCCGCCGCCCACCTGACCAAATACGCCAATATCACCGATCCTGTTGCGGGCCAAAAAAAATTGATCGTAGATGAGGCCATTGTGCCTCCCCGAGCCGTTTTTGATTATGATGTGACGGCGACCCAGCCCATGAGCCTGACCCTGGACGGCAGTCTGGATGGGGTCGCTCACCTGATAGAGGTTTATTTTGGCGCCTCGTCGGAAATTATGGACAAAGCCCGCCGGGCCGCAGAGGTTGGGCTGGAATCTATAATAAAAGGCTTAACGGAAATAAAGACGGATCCTTCGAGTGCTGAAGCACGAACGCTGCTGGGATTCGGCACCGATCTCGGGGGCTATGCCATTATGATCGGGGGAACATCGGGCGCTCATTTGACCAGCTTTTCCCTGGTGGACGTCCTCAGCCACGGCCGCGCCTGTGCCTTGATGAACCCCTACTACAGTGTATTTTTTGCCTCAGCCATAGAAGCGCAATTGCGGGTAATCGGCGGCATTTATAAAAAGTACGGCTACATTAATCAGGACCTCGACTCATTGTCAGGCACAGAACTCGGTCTGGCAGTCGCCGGAGGCATGGTCAATTTCAGTAAATTTCTGGAATTCCCCGTCCGCCTGAGTGAAGTTCCCGGCATCAGCGAGGATCACATCGACAAGTGCGTGGCGGCCGCTAAAAATCCGCAGCTTGACATGAAACTCAGAAACATGCCGGTACCCCTGAATGCCGATCTGATAGATGAATACATGCGGCCGATCCTGGAGGCAGCCTGGTCCGGTGAATTTAAAAAAATCAAACCCATGTAAGCTGAAGCGATAATGAAGGACCAATAGAAAGGGAGTTAGCTGTCTAACTCGAGCACAAATTTTTGAATGCCATCGAAGTCGAAATCCTCCGCTAAACGGACTAATTCGTCACAGAAAGGTGCCATGGCATCGAATCCGGACTTCAACTCTTCGGCTATAGATTTAATTTGCGCCACATCCCCCATTTCAGCGGCCGCTTTGATGCTTTCAGTGGCCTTTTTTATCAGTTCGGGAGGTACCGACGCCTTTGCGTCTGGACTGCTTCCAATGGTCTTCTTTTCGGCTGTGGGACCTAAGGTTTGAACCGCATCCAGAGCCTGCTCGAGAGCCTTTTCCAGCGCTGCAAATTTCAAGTTCAGTTCTTTCTCGGAGGCCGTCTTTTCCGTCTGGCCTTTGACAAGTTTTTCCATTTCCACGGTTGCCGCCTGAAGGTCTTTGGCTTCCAGATTCCCCGCCAGCCCCTTCAGGTTATGAACCAGGCTATGGGCCAGTTCAAAATCTTTGTCTTCCAACGCCGCGTGGATTTCGCTGGCTGTCTTTGTATATTTTGTACCAAAATCCACCAACAACTTTCTGTAAAGACGTCTATTTCCCATCAAGCGTTCCAAACCGGCG
>JBATKU010000515.1:0-21481 GCA_049669725.1 Desulfobacterales bacterium | reverse complement strand
CCTCATTATAGAACATTTCAATATTTTTTTCTCCCATGCCTTCTATGTCAAATGCGTTGCGAGACACGAAATGCTTTAACCTCTCAAGAGATTGGGCCGGACAATATAATCCGCCTGTGCAGTAGCGAACAGATTCAAACTGTTCGCGTACTGTTGTGCTATTGCAAACAGGACATTTTTTCAGAAATTTATACGGTTTAGAATCTAGCGGTCTCGCCTTTAAGTCTACGGTAACAACTTGAGGTATTACATCCCCTGCTCTTTGGACTACGACAAGGTCTCCTTTGCGAAAATCTTTCTTTTCTATTTCATCTTGATTGTGGAGAGTTGCCCTTGAAACCAAAACCCCACCAATATTCAAAGGTTCAAGCTCAGCTATAGGTGTCAAGGAACCTACCCTACCAACTTGAATTTTGATATCTCTGATGTGAGTTTTCCCTTTCTCCGGTGAAAACTTGTGAGCAATGGCCCATCGAGGGGATCTGCTAATAAAGCCCAATCTTTCCTGCAAATCTATTCTATTTATCTTATAAACAACGCCATCTATTGAAAAATCAAAGCCCGATCTCTCACTTTGAATTTCTTCATAATATTGTCTTATCTCGTCAATATTATTTAAAACTTTTGCCGGTTTGTTAAGCTTGAAGCCCCAAGAGGCAATTCGCTCCCTAGCTTCCCATTGAGTAGCTGCTATAGGTTCTGATATTTCTCCCCACGCATAACCGAAAAATCTCAATGGACGAGAAGCTGTAATTTTCGGATCAAGCTGACGAAGGCCACCGGCTGCCGCGTTTCTGGGGTTCGCAAAAATTTTTTCACCTTTTTCCTCTTGCTCCCTGTTAAATTTTAGGAATTCATCATCGGTCATATAAATCTCTCCTCTTATCTCCAAAATTTCCGGAGCATCAGGAGGTAATCTCTTAGGGATATCGTTGATGGTCTTTATATTTTCTGTAACATCCTCACCTTCAATTCCATCCCCTCTTGTAGCGGCAAGCACTAACTTGCTTTTTTCATATCTTAGCGAACATGAAACCCCGTCGACCTTAGGTTCACCAACCATTTCAATAGGTATAGAAGGATCCTTAAGTTCTTTAATAAATAATCGTATACCTTTTATAAACTTATCAATGTCTTCGTAAGAGAATGCATTCCCTAAGGAAAGCATAGGTATATCATGCTTTATTTTTTGAAATTTAGCGGAAGGTGGAGCACCGACTTTATTAGAAGGGCTGTCGAGTCTAACTAAATGGGGAAACAAATTCTCGATTTCTGAATTTCGAATTCTAAGGGCATCATATTCTGAATCATAAATTTCAGGTTTCGCATCTTCATATAGCCTGTCATGATGTGCAATAAGTCTTGCGAGTTCCTCAAGCTCTGAGCCTGCCTGCTTTTCGTCTAACTGCTCTGGGGGTATATCGAAATGCGGAGTATATTTAGTATCCATAGTTCCTCAAGGGTATACGTTTTTTTGAGGGCTATAATTTATATGATCTATGAATAAAAGGACAATCAGTGGGCTACGCTCTGTCCATAATTTTAAGAATGGCTAATGATCTGCGAGCACACGACATAGCCTCAGGATAATTTTTGAAGCTACTTGGCGTCCTCTAAGAAACTGCTCACTCCTAAAACCTTGTTTCCATGACAATGTAGACAGTTCGTCTGAGACGACAAGCACCGCACACAGTTCCACCTGTCGAAATTGAGCCACTGAAAAAAGTGCTGAAGCCTCCATCTCTACGGCTAAAACACCTTGCTTTTGATAATAATCCACCTTCTCTTTGGTTTCACGGTAAACAGCATCCGTGGTCCAGATTTTTCCTGAATGAACATCAACTCGGTTATCTTCCAATACCTGCTCGATCAGGGAAACCATTACCGATGCCGGTTTCGACTGTCCGTTGTGTGGTACGGCATAGTTTCTGGAGGTCCCTTCATCAACAAGGGCGGAAGTCGGCAGGATAATGTCCCCGATTTTTGCCTGTTTGGAAACAGCGCCGCACCACCCTAAAAATAAAATCCGGCGGGCGCCCCAGGCAATAATGGTCTCCAGCATCATGGCGGCGTATGGCGCGCCAATAAACGGGCCGGTTAATGAGATTCCGCTGCCGGAAGACTCAATATACAGCCGACTGGTAAACAACCGGTGATAATCATCTCGGTTGAATTTGAAAAGATCACACAGGGAAAAAAGATCCATCTCGGTAGCCGCCATCACGGCAACAGGACCGATATCCGGCGCATTCTTAGATCTGACCGGATTAACGATGGCGTCGTAGGTGGTCACAATTCGGGACACTCCATATTATTCAGGTTTGGCAAATTTCGTCATATCGTCCTTAATTTCATCAATCAAATCATAAAGCCACATGATATCTTCGATAGTTAAACGGCCGGCTTTCGCGGGAGCCCTTTCCGTGCCGTCTTTTTTCAGCAATATGCGTGGTCCGATTTGGACTTTCGGTTCTCCCTTCCCGTATTGATTTATCGAAACCACCAGGCCCGTTTCTTCACATTTCCACTTTTTCAGCGTCTTATCCATTTCAGGGTCGTACGGCATCTTTTCCTCTCCTCAAATTAAAAGTAGGTTTTGTTTTACTAAATCTAATCTGTGACAGACCAGCTGTCAATTGGTCATTTCTTTTGGCAGCAGATTTTTCATCATTTCGCGCAGCAATCACAAATTATCAATCGTTTCCCGGATCGCCTCGACAAATCCCTGATCTGTTCCGCAGCAGCCGCCGATAAAATCAGCACCGCCGGCAATCAATTCGGGAATATACTGCACAAATTCTTGGGCAGTGGTGCGAAATACCGTTTGATCATCAATAATTTCGGGCAGGCCTGCATTTGGTTTCATCCAGATCGGAAGATCAGTCGCCTGCCGGAGGCGGGCGCAGATTGGCGGAAATGCTTCAATGCCCTGACCGCAGTTTGCACCGATGCCATCAACTCCTACACCCGCCAATTCCTCCACAACTTCTTCCGGAGAATTTCCCATCATGGTCCGGTCTTTATTCTCGCCGGAATCATACACCATGCTGACTATTACCGGCAGGCCGGTTTGCTTGGCCGCAGTGGCCGCAATTCTGGCTTCGGTGACATCAATCATGGTTTCAACAATCAGTCCATCCGCCCCGGCCCGGGCCTGGGCGGCGGCCTGCTCTTTAAAAACGTTCTGCAGTTCCGCTTCGGTCGTCTCACGGGTTACCAGCATCAACCCGGTGGGACCGATGGAAGCGAAAACATAGGCGCGGTTGCCGGCTGCTTTTTTGGATATTTCCACACCGGCTGTATTGATATCAAAAACTTTGCCGCCAAGCTTAAATTTCTGAAGTGCCAGGCGACTGCCACCAAATGTGTTGGTTAGTATGATCTGGCTGCCCGCGTTGACGTATTGTTGCGCAACTTCCAGTACGAGTTCCGGATGGCTCAAATTCCATGAATCCGGACATTCCCCGCGTTTGATGCCGCGCTTTTGCATCTGGGTTCCCCAGGAGCCATCAGTGACAACCGGTCCGGATTCAATTAATGATTTTATTAGTGGATGCATCATTTTCTCCCTTTAGTATGCAGGTTCAGAGGTTCTGGGTTCACCGTTCAGGGTTATCTTGATATGCCACCAATGATTCAGGTATGACCCGAAATTCAACCTTTGAACCTTTGAACTTTTGAACCTTTTTCTAGCGCAGAGCCGTAATGGCGCTTAAATTGCGTAGACGAATACTTAGCCAGTTTCCAATCGGGAACACGGCAGACACCGCAGGTCCCTTTAAACCATTTATTTCGAAGCCAGCGGGCTGCCCGGCAGTTTCTGGAATTGGTGATTAAAAACGTCTTGTTACAGTGGGTTGTAATCCTGGCTTGATCGCCGATGACGTCGACTGTCTTGATCCCGTGTAACAGCCCCCGACGCGAAGGCCAGAGTTTAATTTTTTCAATCAACCGAAAAAGCTCTACCCGCTTCCGATAGTAGCGCCTGGCCGGCTGTTTAATTTGGGTCTTATCTCCCACAATACTAAATTCCCTTATATGAAACTGCGCCTGCCCGGAACAGTAAAAAGATCGAACGTCGAACGTCCAACATCGAAAATCGAATATTGATGACGCTACGCTTTATCGATCTTTATCCTATTTGCATTATTTGTTTCACCAGCGCCATTCCCATGGTCGCCACACCTGTCTGCAATGGATCGTGCAGAAGCCGATCTGATACTTTATTCAGCGCGCCACGGCTCAAGCCCAGCGGCATGCCCGGCGCGGCAATAAAAGTGTGAGGTGAAATATCGACAGCGTGTATGATCTCAGCCGCATTGGTCGCGTCGACAATCAAAGTGTGCCCGGCCAGTGCGGCGCGAAAGTTCAGTTCGATCGTTATCCTGTCTAAATCAGGTCCGGCTAGGGACTTCAAAAGTTCCCGGGAATATTCGGAATTGATATCATATATGGATGGTTTCGCACCATAGCTTAATAAGGTTGCAGTTGCGCTGCGTCCCACCGATCCGCATCCGAGAACTAAAACCTTTTTACCAGCCAATCCCCTTGCCATTAAATCCAGGCCGGCTACAAATCCTTTACCAGTTGCTGCCGCGTTGTGGACATACTGGCGGGTGTGGGTGTTTAACGCAACAAAATCATTGTCATCGGATAGGAAGACAGCATCAGCCTTTATCTCGTAGGCCTCGGTCAAGCCCATTATATCCGCTTGCCTGGTAACAAAGGTGTCGAATCCAAGGTGTCTTAAAATCCCCGCTGTTGCTTCGCAAAATCCTTCAATCACACCCTGCCCCCATCGGATCGGCACAACGCCCACCCTAAGCCTGGAGATTACGGCCCAACCAGCTTCTTCCTTCAGTTCCGTTGCGTGGCAGGCAATCTGTCGCAAATTATGGCCCGTTTTGACAAGCAATTCTTCATCGTAGGCTACTAATCGAGACGAAATATTCGAAATATCATCTAATTGCAGACGTGTCATCTTTTATCCCAAACCGTCTGGCGATTTCTGCGAGACTGCGGTTTCTTTTTCCGCAGGCCTCACGCCTGTTCGTTCCTGAAAAGATCAGGGTTGCCACCCACGGGTCATTGCCGGGCTCAAAATTGGTAATCGCTTCATCGGCACCGAAAAAGTTATCCTGCAATTTAAGCGGTCCCGCCGCCGTCATGATCCGCTCGCCGCGTGTCTTAATTCTATCGCCGGATACATGAATATGTTCATAGACAGTTCCGCGCGAGATGTCCCCTGGTGGTGGAAAGTCGTTTCGCGAGGCGAGATACAGGTGCCCTAAAAGCTCGACCATATTTTGATCGGTGGACCAGTACACTGCTGTCGGCGTCTGGCTGGGCAGCCGTGCGTCTATCTCCAGGACTTTAAGTTCTCCCCGTGACAAAATGACTTCCACATCCATAACACCGTTCAGGTGCAATGCCTCGGCGATGGTCAAGGATAATTTCTCAAAGTCCGCTATCAAATTCAGCGGCAAATTTGACGGGGCAATGACCCGCTTACAATCGAAATTATGATCCATATACAGATCGGTCACCTGTAATACCCGGTAATTTCCCGGCCGGCCGATCACTTCCAATGAATGCTGGCTGCCGTCGAGAAATTCTTCCAGTATCCAGTCCGAGGGTGGGAATCCCGGTGAGAACCGGTTTCTCATTGAATCAAGATCTTGAAAAATGCTCACCCCCTTGCTCCCGCTGCCCCGGCCGGGTTTAGTAACCACTGGAAAACCACATTTGGGGTAAGCCACAGGAACCGGTATTCCGATCTGCTTAAAAAAACCAGCGGATTTCAATTTGGATGAAGATACGGCATAGGCTCGCGGGTCAAACGCCAGGGGAACACCGGCTTTACGGCTCCATCGCGCTAAACTTCTCAGCGCTTTGTCATCTTCAAGGGCCGGAATAATAAAGTCGACATCGCCTAATGCGCCGTCCAGATTATTTCCGACGGTCACGTCAACCTGTGCAAATGAATCGCCCAAATCGGACGCTGGCACACGGGGCGTTTTGTCAAGAACTCTGACATCCCATCCGGCTTTGTGTGCCAGGTAGGCAGCTTCGACACCCTGCAATTTCCCACCGACGACGCCTACTAACAAGCGACTTTCTCCCTTGATTGGCCGCATCTGATGTGCCGGCGGCGATCAACATACCAGACCAAATAATCTTCAGTTGACGCCGATTGCATGCTGAGCTTATCCAGTTCCGGGAGAATTCCGGCAGTGGTTCGCCTGGCATCCGCAATATCCAGAGAATTCTGGGCCACACCGGCCAGACCGAAGCCCGGGGGTACCAGAGATGTGACCACATTGGCGCCGGCATCCAGCCTGCTTTGCAGTCCGGCCAATCCGGCAACATCCAAGGTTGCCGGTATCAATCTGTCCGGAAAGGCCAGACGCAGAACAGCGATGGTCAGTAATTCCCGCAGAGGGTCGGGCCTTTTCCAAGACTGCATGGGGGTTCCATTCTGGGGAACAAAGGTCATGGCCCTCATTTGGGAAACTTCCAACAAACGCATTGCCGCGATGGACTCCGCAATATCTTGAGCTGATTCTCCGACACCGCAAAGCAGCCCTTCCTCGGTTAACAGCCCCAGCTTGCAGGCCAGTTCTTTATTCTCTAAACGGCCAGCATAGCTTTGTCCGGGCCTGAGCCTTTTGAACAGGTCCTGGTTATGGGTTTCCTGGTAGCAGGCGTACCAGCTGACTCCGGCCCGCGCAAAATCGGATAGGACATCCGCAGGAACAACACCGGGTGACACCATAATGGGTAAGTTGGTTGTTTGGCGAACCGCTTTGATCAGCTGAATAAATGGTTCAAAACCCTGATCTTGAAAATATTGCGGGTCTTCCCCCAGTGTCAAATCAATTAAATGAACGCCGGATTCAGCCAGACTTTGGGCTGCCTCAATAATGTCAGCTGACTCCCGACGGTAGCGCTCAGAAAGTGCATTGGCGCTTCGATAATAACAAAAATTGCATTGGTTGCGACAAAATGTACTAACATATATAAACCCGTATAGAAAAACCTTATTTCCGAAATGCCGGAACCGCAATCCCCTGGCTGTTTCAAAAACGGCATCTATCTGGCGCTTCTGCGTAAGGCCCAGAAGAAACACTATTTCTTCCCGCTCAAGGCGTCCCTCTTGATCAGCCTTTTCTAAAATTCCGTTCAGCTTATGTTGTGATTCACTTTGGGCCATGTATCTTCTAAATGTTTAGCCGGATACCATCGAGGTAACCCAAACTCCGTCCCAATCTCCCCAGGCTTTTAATGTTTTCGGCCACCATAAGCAAACGTTCGAGTCCAAATCCAATCCCCACCCAGGCATCTGTGATTTGCCAGGCACGATCGAGCGCATGGGGTCCCATGGCCGAGGAACCAATTTCCAGCCGTCTCTCACCGGCTAAGATGTCAATCGTTTCGCCATAAACGGTTGAATCTACCGGCTGAAAGACAAAATCACCCACGCCGGCGGCACCGGTTATCATAGACGCCAGTTCTTCAAGTCTATTCTGGCGAACTTTGCTGTCCAGGCCCATTTCAACCAAATTGAGCATGGTAAATTCATTGGCATGCTGGGCACCCTGGGACTCTTTTCGAAAGCATGAGCCGATTTCAAATATGCGCACCGGCTTCTCCCATAAGCGCAGAAGATCCTTCAAAACAAAATACAGGTGCGGGGCCAGCATTGGTCGCAGGCATCGATCCTTGCCCAGCCAGAATATCTGGGATGCCAGCGGGTGGTGGTCGTCAATCGACATTTTTGCCAGCAACCCTTTGGACATAATGGTCGGCGTGGTCACCTGGACAAAACCCTTATCAATCAAAACTTTTGTCAACCGGCTTTCCAGGCGGCACAGCCGGGAGCGACGATGACCAGTTCGAAGTTCATCCAATTTCTGACGCGCTGATCGCGCCAGCTTATTCTCCAGTATCTGAAAGGCGTTATCACGACCCTGCTCTGTTTCAAATACCGCCGATTGATCATTCTCATCTGCTCCCAGTTCTTTCAGACGGTTAAGCTGGGTTTGTGTCCATGAATTACTCAAAATTATACTCCCAATATTAGTTTAGCGGCCACAACTAATAAAAAATGAACGTCCAACATCGAATAAGGCTGTCGCTGCGCTCCGCGATTTAATTTATTTATTTATAAAACCCCAGCGTCAATCCCTAACCCGGACAAATAGAGTCGGCCACGATGCCGACTTTTGCCCGGCAGCCAGGGTGGACTGTCCGATTTCATTTTTTTACTATTTCTGTTTCTTCTTCTCTTCTCATTCAACGTTCGACGTTGGACGTTCGATGTTCGATGTTTATTTCCTTAATCCATCAAGAGCGGGAATACCTTAGTGTCTAAAAAGTTCGTAAATCCTTCACTTTAAAGACCATTTCATAGAATTAATGGCGGGAGGTCCCGGTGTCGCACCGAGCTACGTGGATTTAGAGTCCACGCGATCGCATTTCGATCCACCCCCCGCAACCTTTAATTACTTGTTTAGCCGGTGGGATGTCAAGCTCGGTATTGATTTTTTCCTATCCTTCTGGTACGTTGGGCCCGCCTGAAATACCGATGAAAATAGAAATAGGGAGAACATATTTAAATGCCGAATTTCCATCCGGGCAAACATGACAATCAAGGATTGAGTCTTAACTGCTTAACAGACGATGAACTGATTGACATCCATCAGGCCACTTTAGAGATACTTGAAAAAACAGGACTATTTATCGAAACCGATGAAGCCCTGGAGGTGTTTGATGGTGCCGGTGCTGAAGTTGACCGCCAAAATAAAATTGTCAAAATACCGCCTCAGATGGTCGAGGACGCGATTCGGTCAGCACCGTCCAAAATTCTCCTGGCCGGACGGGACCCTAAACATGATAAAGTGTTGGAAGCCGGCCGGGTTCACTTCACCAACTTCAGTGAGGGAATCGAGGTGGTCGATCCCTTTAGCGGCGAACGCCGAGCACCGCTAAAGGCCGATCTGGCCAACGCGGCTAAACTGGTCGATAGCCTGGACGAAATCGATGTCTGTGAAAAGGCAGTGGGCTCCGGTGATGTGCCCCGGGCAGTATTGCCGCTTCATAATGCTGAAGCCATGCTCACCCATACGACCAAACATTGCTGTGTTGGACCCGGAAGCGGATATTTGCTCAAAAAGCTGGTTCAAATGGCCGGCGTCATTAGCGGCGGAATAAAAGAATTTCAAAAACGACCCATTTTGTCCTTTACAACCTGTCCGGTCAGCCCATTGAAGTTGATAAATGAATGCTGTGAGATTATAATCGAAGCCGCCAGAAGCCGTTCGATAATCAATATTTTATCAATGGCCATGGCAGGGGGGACTTCTCCGGTTACCCTTGCCGGGACCTTGGTAACCCACAACGCTGAAGTCCTCGGGGGGATCACCCTGAATCAGTTGGTCCAAAAAGGCGCCCCCGTGATTTACGGCAGTTCGACCACCGCCATGGATTTGAAAATAGGCGCTGCGTCGGTGGGCACACCCGAGTGCGCCATTATCAGCGGGGCGGTGGCAAGACTGGCCAGATATTATGCCCTGCCGAGTTATGTTGCCGGCGGGTAGAGTGATTCAAAGATATCCGACTGCCAGATGGGCCACGAAAAGACGCTCACCGGACTCATTCCAGCATTGGCAGGTGCCAATCTGATTTACGGTCCGGGAATGCTTGAAAGCGGCATCACCTTCGATTATGCCCAACTGGTTCTGGACAGCGAATTTATCCGGATGATTAAACATGTCATCGGAGGATTTACGGTTGATAATAAGTCCCTGGCAGTGGATGTGATTAAATCGGTGGGAACGTCCGGTGACTTTATTTCCCACAAGCACACTCTTGAGCACATGCAGGACCACTCCCAGCCGGAGTTTATGGATCGACGCCGGATGGAAAAGTGGCAAGCTGCGGGTGCCCGGGACAGCTACCAGCGGGCATTGGAAAAGACCCGGGACATATTGCAAAACCACCAACCGGATCCACTGCCGGAGAAGGTGCTGGCGGAAATTCGCTCAATAATCACTGAAACCCAAAATGAGTTATTATGTTAATATTTATATGTGCCTTTTATGGAATAAATTCCAAATCACAAGCACCAAATTTCAAATAAATTCCAAATTCGAATTTTCAATGACCGAAACTAATGCTCCGGTTCGCCAGCTACAGCAAAGTATTAAAAGGATTTAGATCAACATATTCGCTTGCTCAATACTAAATTGGGAGTATGTAAATTCGTGATTTGTTTTTTCTAGTTTATCCGGGATAGAAGATACCGATAAAATCAAACCGGAGGTAACAGGTTCATGAAAAATAAAATATTCACGCGCATGGGTGATGGCGAACTGGTTTCAATGGCCTCTGAGCAGGTCAAAGAAGACATCGTGGCCGCTACGCAGGATGCTGCCCAACGCGCTGAAATCCCGGAACTCACTGCAGATGAAATCGAACAGCTCTTTGATATCATGGCCGAACCGTCCCGGGCCGTCAGCGTGGCTCCGGGTCAGGAGGTCATTGTCACCGACGACGGATGTTCGATGAGCTTTTATTCGGGCCAGGACGGCGGGGGCGTCGGGGTCCCCATGAGCCGCCTGCAGGCAGTTCTAACCTATGAACGGGCCTGCGCCGCCGACACCACATCCATGGGGCACAGCGATTACAGTTTCAAACCGGTGAAACCGATCATCAATTTTGAAATGAATGAATATTACACCGCCTCCATGATGACCACCGCCCCGTTTTTGTATGGCGCCCAACCCAATATGGGGTTGTATTTCCAGCCCGATGGCCCCCACCCGAATCCAGCTGATCTCCTTCCCCAGGGCAAGATTAAAGAAGCCCAGGAAGTCCAGGAGGCCGCCGCTGAGCAACTGCGCCAGGATCTGGTCTTTGTCGGCAAAAAATTAAACGGCATCGGCTGTGAGGGACTCAACTTCGATACCGCCGGTTCGGCCGGTGATGCCGATTACTGGGCCGCCCTGCAGGCTGTCAGCGATTTAAGCAAGGCGGCTCCCAACCTGCCCATCATCATGGGCGGGTCCGGAGAATTTGTGTTGGGCATGCACGGAGAAACAACATTTAACGATAAACAACTCGCCGGAATGTATCCCCACGACCAGGCCAAAATTGCCGAAGCCGCCGGTGCCAGCATCTACGGCGTGGCGGTCGGCACCAACACCAACGAATCCGTGGCATGGAACATTGCACGTACCCTGACCTTTGTAAAAGAAGCTGTTGCCGCGGTTGATATACCGGTGCATGCCAACGTCGGCATGGGAGTGGGCGGTGTCCCTATGATGGAAGCCCCCCCCATCGACAGTGTCACGCGGGCCTCCAAATCACTGGTCCAGATCGGCAAGGCCGATGGGTTGTAGATAGGCGTTGGCGACCCATTCGGGATGCAGATTGCTCATATTTTCGCTTCCGGTATGGGCGGTATCCGAACCTCCGGAGATCTGGTGGCCTGGATGCAGCTGATCAAAAAGTTGAAATTACCAGAAGCTAAAAAATATGTCGCTAAAATGCTGAAAATCGAACCTCTGGACCTGATCAACGAAGAGGTGATGCGGCAACTCAGGGAGGACCTGGGTATCGGCACCACAACTTCCGTGGCCGGCAGTCCCAAGGGCATCCGGGCTAAGCTTAAAGTAGCTGAGCTGTTGGAAGTCCCGATTAATTCAGTTGAATTGTTTAAGTCCCAAATAAAATAGTGCGCTAATTTTTAGAACGGATCAACGATGACACAAAAGATTTTTGGAGAAGCCATTAAAGCAATTGTCGCCGGTGATTTAGATAAAACGATTGAAATAGCGCGGCGCGGATTGGAAGATGGAATTGATCCCCTGGAGCTTATGACCGACGGCTTTATTCCCGGAATCAACCAGGTCGGAGACCTTTTCGGTTCAGGCAAGCTGTTTATTCCGGGACTGGTCAAATCCGCCAATGCCATGGAAAAGGCAACGGCCATTATTAATGCCGCCATCCCTCAGGAGCAGGAAACCGTCAACGGAAAAATTGTCATCGGAACCGTAGAAGGAGATATGCATGACATCGGCAAAACCATTGTTGTCTCGCTTTTGCGCGCCAACGGATTTGAAGTCCTGGACCTTGGTCGCGATGTCGCGCCGCATCGATTCATTGAAGAAGCTGAAAAGTTCAACGCCGACATTATTGGCAGCAGCACTCTTTTGACCACGACGATGGTGGTGCAAAAAGAGCTTGAACAAGAACTGAAAACAGCAGGGCTGAAACAAAAGTATAAAACCATCGTCGGCGGTGCTCCGGTAACCCAGCGCTGGGCCAACCGCATCGGTGCGGATGCTTTCGCGCAGGACGCCGGTGACGGCGTTAAAAAGATAAGGCAATTGTTGGCAAAATAAGGCTGGAAACCTTCCACCCGAATGATCGCAAACTTTTGCAGAATTGCGCAGAAGTTACACAATCGGCGGCTACGTGCGTTTGAAACCTTTTAATCTCTGTGCTATACTGATATTTAGATTTTAGGCAGACACCCAATATTTGAGCTTTTCATATAACTTTTAAAAATAATCCATGATCAAACAAACACTATTGCGAAACAATACGGGTTTTACGCTGATTGAAATTATCGCTGTTTTGGTTATTTTAGGTATTTTAGCTGCAGTTGCCGTACCGCGGTACATCGATCTTGAAGAAAATGCCAAAAAGAAAGCCATTGATGCAGCATTATCAGAAATTAATGCAAGAGAGAATCTAACGTGGGCCGATCATAAGATTTCCACAAGCGGCTTTGTCAGTGATGCAAAAATCTTCGGTATAATAAATTTTGAGCTTGATCCCAATTTTACGTGGAATCCTGGCGACCCAACAGTTTCCGGTGGAACTTTAGATTTCAAAGAAGAGTCTTTTGTACTAAGCCGCACAGCCTCCTCATTTCTTAAACCGGCAATCTGGCGCCGAAATTAATTGAGGGAAATTTTCACTGGAGATTTCTCTATGGCTTGCTGCTATGCGCTGGGGATGGTTCTGAATCTATCAACCGCCTGTAATAGACGAACAACAGGCAAGTCATTGGAAGAGCAATGATCATTCCGAGCAGACCGAGCAATTTACCCCAGATGGACAGCGAAAGCATCATCATGGCCGGATTCAACCCGGTAACCTTGCCCATTATTTTGGGAACCAGAATGACATCCTGAATAATCTGCACCACCACGAAGATGAGACCGGTGAGACCCAGAACCATCCAGATATTGACTCCCGACTGTACGGCATGCACAAGGGCCAGCAAGCCGGCCGGGACCAGGCCGATGATCTGCAGGTAGGGGACCATATTCAATAACCCGACAAACAGGCCCAGCAATATTCCGAGGGGTAATCCGACTAAAACAAATCCCAGAGCGAACAGGACGCCACAAATTGAGGCCACCGCCGCCTGGCCCCTAAAATAACTGCTCATGGCCGATTCGAAATCGTCGACAAAACCTGCAATAGAATCCCTGTGGGCAGGCGGCACCATGTCTTTCCATCCCCGTACAGTATCATAATCCAATAGCAGGAAAATAAAATACAGCCCGATGACCGCCAACCCGATCAGACCGACAAGAAAACTTGCCGTTCCGGTGATCAGCCCCCATACCCCCGGCAGGACCTTTTTGGAAACTGCCTGCACAATTTTCCAAATATTGATATCTTTAAAAAAGTTATTAATCTCAGGGCGAGCAAAAAAATCTTTAATGCCCTGCCATAAATCCGGCGGCAGCTGCCGGGACGCCTTTTCAGCCAGATCTGAATTATTAACCAGATCCGTTACGATGCGCCCCATCTGGACAACCTCACCGGCAATCATGGGTATCACGAACCAGCCCAGAAGAATAACTATGGAAATGATGCCCAACAAGCTGATAGAAACCGCGACCGCCCGATTGTGAATTTTTTTCTGGATTAAGGCAACCAGCGGGTTGGTTAAATATGCGAGCAAAAGGGCTACGGCAAAGGGAATGAGCACATCGCTTAAGTATCCAGCAATCCAGATCACACCGGTCAATATGCCCACACTGAGCAGGATACGGGCAATCCGATCGAAGGTAAAAGGTCGATTTTCGGTCAATGTTGGTCTCCTAAACACGGCTATGATGATGCTAAATAATACCAGGTTCAGTTAGTGTGCAGTGACATTGGTTTATCAAAATTCGAAATTCGAATTCTGAAATTCGAAAAAATTCCGAATATCGAAAGATACAAATCCCAAACGCTATTCTACTGCTACACTGGCAACCAATGACCTCTGCAACGTTTTGGACGTTGAAGATTTCGTATTTTGATATTGTTTCGGATTTCGATATTCGTTTTTCGAATTTCCGGTTTATCCGGCTTAAGTCGACAGTTTGGAAAAATCGGCAACCTTACCGAACAGCGCCGCGATATGCCCCAGCAGCGCCAGGCGATTGCGGCGGATGCCGGTGTCTTCGGCCATCACCATGACTCCATCAAAAAACCGGTCAACGGCATCACGCAATGAGGCGATCTCCACCAGCGCCCGATTAAACGATTCTGTTTCCATGGCTTCGGACACTTTTTGATTGACCGCTTTGAATTCTTCAAACAGCGCTCCCTCGCTTTCGTGTTCAAACAGCTCCATATCGACTGCTTCAAGAACCGCGTCCTTTTCTTTAGGTCCTGATTTTCTGATGATATTAACCACGCGTTTGAACCCAACAGCCAATGGTTCAAAATCCGGCCGGGCTTTGAGTGATTCAAGGGCGCTGACACGGTTTCGGACATTGGGGATATCATCGCCTGCTACGCTGACAACGGCTGCAATCACATCCTTGGAAAATCCTTCTTCTGCCAGCAAGTGGGAAATTCGGTTTTGCAAAAATGTATGCACTTTTTCTATCAACTTGTCGCTTGCCGTAGCACTATTTTTACCAAACTGCTCAAAGCTGCAGCAAATGAGTTCCCGCAGGGGAAACGACAATCCCTTGGCATTCATTATCTGAATTATTCCGATGCCCTGCCGGCGAAGGGCATAAGGATCCGAAGCACCGGTCGGAATCAGCCCGATACTAAAACAGCCGCAAATAGAATCTATCTTATCGGCAATGGAAATAATTGCCCCCACCAGGGTTTCAGGCAGCGGCGCACCTGAGTATACCGGCCGGTAGTGCTCCTCAATGGCAACGGCCACATCTGCCGGTTCGCCTGCGATACCGGCATAGATCCGGCCCATAATTCCCTGTAATTTCGGAAATTCACCCACCACCTGACTGACCAGGTCGGATTTGCTCAATTGGGCGGCCCTGAGCACCTGCTTTTTCAAATCATCGTTTTTTTGAGTTGAGGCCGCCAGCACTTCGGCAATTTTTGCAACCCGTTCGCTTTTTTCAAACACGGTCCCGAGCTCGGCCTGAAAAACAACCCTTTTTAATTTCTCCACCCGCTCATCATTGGTAACGTCGAGGTCACCCTGAAAAAAAAACTGAGCATCTGCCAGACGGGCCCTGATCACTCTTTCATGACCGGTTGCTGAAAGCGCCAAATCCCTGGCGGCTGTATTATTCACCGCAATGAAACAAGGCATCAAATTATTGCTGCTGTCGACAACGGCAAAGTACTTCTGATGTTCCCGCATGGCATTGATTAAGATCTCATCGGGAACTTCGAGAAACTCTGTATCAAATTTTCCGGCGACCGGTATCGGGTATTCCACAAGATTATTGTTGATATCCACCAACTCTTCGTCGGGTAGTATGCGACCGCCGAGTTCCGTGGCCACATCGGCGATACGTTCCTCGAGTATTTTTTTTCGCGCTCCAATATCAGCCACGACGTGAGCCGCGCGCAACTTATCAAGATAGTCGTCCGTGCTGTCCAGCTTGATTTTAGCGGGAGCCATGAAACTGTGACCGCAGGTATAGCGTCCGCTTTTTAAATTGCCGAGCTTAAAAGAGACAACCGATTTTCCCAGCAGGGCTAAAATAGTATGAATCGGCCGCGCAAATTCAATATCCAGGTCGGCCCACCTCATTTTTTTTGGAAACGGAGTGGCTAAAATAACCCCGGGTAAAATCTCTTTTAAAAGTGTTCGGGTTGCCAGCCCGCGTTCACTTTTTTCTGCCGACAAATATGCTCCTTTGGGGGTTTCTTTTACAGCAAGTTTACCCAGGGGGACACCGACTTTTTCTGCAAATTTCTGGGCGGCCATGGTTGGTTTGCCATCTTCATCGAACCCGATTTTTGCCGGGGGACCGATTACTTCGCTTTTTACAGATGGCTGCTTCGGTGCAACGTTTTCAACTTTAACTGCCAATCTGCGGGGGGTACCGTAAATCTGCGACCGGCCATGTTCGATGCGAGCTTCGGTTAATTTTTTCGATAATGTCGCCGACAATGCCTCCAGTGCCGGTAAAATGTATCCGGCCGGTATTTCTTCAGTTCCAATTTCAAGCAATAGCGTATCCATATTCACCTCAATGTCGTGTTCCGAGTTGCGAGTAGCGGGTTGCGCGGTACGTGATCCGGGTTACGTGTTGCAGGGTAAAAATTGTGAAACATCAGACTAAGCTGAATTGTCAAGACTTCGTTACCCGCAATTTGCTACACGCTCCCCGCAACCCGCAACGCGTAGCTCGCACCTCGTAACGCGCAACACGTAACATTTAGTTTTTATTTTTCAAGAGCGGAAATCCCATCTCTTCGCGCTGTTTCAAATAGCCTTCCGCACACCCCCTGGCAAGGTTTCTGATGCGGGCAATATATCCGGTGCGCTCGGTTACGCTGATGGCACCACGCGCATCGAGAAGGTTAAAGGTATGTGAGCATTTCAGGCAATATTCATAGGCTGGAAGAACGAGCCCGGCCTCGATTTGCTTGAGTGATTCCGATTCATATTTGCCAAACAAATCAAACAGGATTGCAACATCAGCCTTCTCAAAATTATAGGTCGACTGTTCGACCTCCTGTTGGTGATGCACCTCTCCGTAACTGACCGCATCGTTCCATTTCAGGTCATAGACGTTGTCAACACCCTGCAAATACATGGTAATGCGCTCCAAACCGTAGGTCAGCTCTACCGGTATGGGATTCAACTCGATGCTGCCGGCCATTTGAAAGTAGGTAAACTGGGTAATTTCCATACCGTCCAACCAAACCTCCCACCCCAGGCCGGCGGCGCCCAGTGTCGGGGATTCCCAGTCATCTTCAACGAAACGAATGTCATGATCGAGAGGATCGATGCCCAATGCCTTCATGCTCTGAAGATATAAATTCTGAACATCAAAAGGCGATGGTTTCAAAATCACCTGATACTGATAGTAATGCTGCAAACGATTGGGGTTATCACCGTAGCGACCGTCCGTCGGTCGTCTGGAAGGCTGTACGTATGCAACATTCCAGGGCTCAGGCCCCAATGCCTTTAAGGTCGTAAAGTGGTGAAAGGTTCCCGCGCCGACTTCCAGATCGTAGGGTTGCACCATCACGCAACCTTTGCGAGCCCAAAACTTGTTCAGTTCAAGAATAACATCTTGAAAATTCATTACCTGTTCCTTTTTCTGAGTATGTGTGCTTCGTTTTTGGTGTTTAGGATTGAGGTCTTCGTAACAGGCCGATACCAAACACTTAAAAATCAATGAATACGTACACCCCCGGTATCAATTTTAGCGTCAAGCAGACAGGCTTCTTTGCGGGTAGAAAGAGACTCTTCCCACAAAGGTCTCAATCTGTCAATATCTTCAGCTTCCCCCAGCGCCCAGATACATCCACCCCCCCCGGCACCTGTAAAGCGGGCACCGCAACCGTTTTTCAAGGCTCTTTCCACCAATCGCACACCGACATCGTCCAACACACCCGGTGTCATCTGCCGGCGAAGGGTTGTCTCCCGGTTCATATGGATGGCGGCCTGACTATAATTTCGATCCGTCAGGGCAACTGTAAACTGATGCATTTGATCAATGATTTCCTTCCAGACAACCCGGTTCTTGCCGGCAAGAAACTGTCGTATCCATCTTCCGTTGATATCTTTAGAAACGTGGGGGTTACCACAATAGGCCAAAAGAAGGCGGCGCTCAAGTTCATTGTGGTATTTTTTTTTGACGGCGACTTTACGCTTATAATGGGATTGACCGGGACGGGTCTGCCAGTACCATACATGCACCCCACCGTACGCCGCGGCCAGTTGATCCTGAGAGCCGCAAGGCACCCCGGCTACGGTCTCTTCAAGTTTATAAGCCAGAAGGGCTGCCGAGCGCCGATTAAAATTGCTCTCGTGCGCCTCGCGTGCCCCGCGTTCGAAGAGCGTCAAGAACGCCGCAACAAGCGCCACTGCAGCTGCGGATGATCCACCTAATGCGCTGCGCGGTGGCGATCCGGATTCAATATCGATATGAACACCCCCGGCGTTGAAATAGGCGGCCGTGGCAAACATCAATCCCAGCGGGTGATCAAATGGGGCGTCATCTGCTGAAAATTCTGCATCTTTAAATCCCCGCGAAGAAATTTTAATTAAACCTTTAGTGTATGGCTGCAGGCAAACCCGTGTTCTGAGCCCCAGGGCGAAATTAAACGTACAGGGATTTAGATGCCGCAACGGGTAATAAAAGATAGGAATATCCAGTGTACCCCCCATATCGATCCTGCAGGGTGCAGATGTTTCGATCAGCCCGGATTCGAGTATTTTTCTGAGTCGGCTATCCATAATATTTATTTAAAATGATCGCGTTAGTTAGCTAAAAATGAACATCGAATCCGCCGGCGGCGGATCCAACATCGAATAATGAATTCTGTCAATTTAAAAAGTTGTTCGATAAAAGGTCCTAAGGGACTATTCAACCATTCAACCCAATCAACTAGTCAGCTGTCCTTCCTTATCTGTCTTAGAAATTTCAAACTGCGTGGCTGTTTACCCAGATGAAAGCAGACAAATTCTTCCAGAAAATTCGTACTTTCTTCCAGGGCCGGTTTGGTAAATTTTATCCTGCCGGCTTTGGCCAATTTGCCGCTTTCAACCCACAGCAGCTGCTTTATCGTTCCTTTGGCAAGGAACATCCGGGAGGCCGCGCCGCTGCTGCATTTGCCACATACAATCCCGCCGCGCTGAAGGTTAACAGCAATATTATCATTTTGAATATTCTCTAGCTCCAGCCGGCACAAACTGCAGTGGCTAAAATTGGGGCGATGACCGGAAAGCGTTAAAAATCTCATCTGGAACAATATGTTTAATACCGACGGTGTTATCTTCCCGGAATCCAGCTCGTATAAAACATGCTCGAACAGATAATACAGGGCAACCTGTTTGAAATTTTCTTCAATCCAGTTATAAATTAACTCCGACCAGTAACTGGCGTAGGCTGTTTTCTTGTAATCCGCTCTAATGGCGCTGAAAGGTTGCTTTAAAACCGCTTCCTGCAATACAGCAAGCCCCTTTCCCCGGCCAAAATCGGCTGCAATCTGCAATTCAGAAAAAAGCTCCAGCACACCCGCAAAACGCTTGGTGCTCTTTTTGGCGGACTTTGCAATCAAAGACAGTTTGCCTCTTTCCAGCGTGAAAAAGGTGATGATAACATCAAAATCACCGTAATCCAAACGTCGGAGCAAAATGGCGGGTGTGGAAAAAACCGGCATGTGCTTACACCTGACTGTTACACGGATCCGAGGCATGCATATTAAATTTCATGCAGATTTTGGGTAGAATCCAAATTGATCAGTTAGGATTAGATACCAAGAAGCGCAGTGGCGATTGAGAAATAAAAGAATACACTGATGATGTCAATGGATGTGGTCACCAGCGGACCCGTTGCCACAGCGGGATCAATATGGATCCTCGCAAATCCCATCGGTACCAGTGAGCCCACGAGTGCGGCGATGGACATGGAGCAGATAACCGCCAGGGCAACCGACAGGGCCAGCGCCCACACACTATACCGAAACTGGGCCACCGAGCCGATGAGCAACCCATAAACCAGGCCCAAAATTAAACCGATCGAAAGTTCCTTGAAGACCACGGTCCATATATCTCTTGCATTAATGCGTCCGGTTGCCAATCCCCGGACGACAATCGTGGAAGACTGGGTACCGATGTTGCCGCCCATCCCCATGATCACGGGTATAAAAGCGGCCAGGTACCCTACTTTACTGAGACTGTTCTCAAACCTGCCGATGATAAAAAAAGCAAAGATCCCTCCGAGGCAGCTTGCGAACAGCCAAGGCAGGCGAATACGGGTGCTTTTAAGAATGGACTTGGTTTCGACAAACTCTTCACCCGCTCCGGCCATCTTCAATATATCTTCGGTAGCTTCTTTTCTGAGAATATCGATGACGTCATCGACCGTAACAATTCCCACCAGCCGGTTGGATCCATCAACTACCGGAACCGCCAGAATATCATAACGTTCAACGAGCCTGGCCACCTCTTCCTGGTCCATATCGGTCTGAACCGAGAATACATCGGTGATCATAAACTCCTTGAGGGGTGTTGCAGGTGATACCACCACCAACTGCCGCAGGGAACTGACACCGACCAGTTTGCCGTATTCATCGACCACATAAAGATAAAAGGCCATTTCTACATCGGAATGTTCAGTTTGCAATGATTCGATGGCTTCTCTGGCAGTCACATCTTCCCGCAGGGCGATGAAATCGGGAACCATAATCCCGCCGGCGGTATCATCATCGTAACGCAGCAGATCCTCAACTTCTTCGGATTCCGCCGTCTTCATTTTGTCAAGGATGGTTTTTGACTTTTCCTCGGGCAGGCGCCCGATGATATCGGCAACATCATCGGCCGGCATGCTTTCCAGGACCCTGACAATATTATCAATTTTCATGTCCTCGATGAGATCCTGAAAGGTGTCCGTGTCGAGCTCGCTAAACAGGATACCTTTTTGCTCGACATCGGTAATCAGGCTGAACAGCTTGCGCTGCTGAGATAGGGACAGAGAGCGAAATACCACCGAAAGATCGGCCGCATGGGTTTTGTTCACTATCTTGCCAAGATGGCTTGCAGCACCCCGGCGCAGAAGTCTTTTAATGCTTTCAACCAGTATTCTGTTGCGATCAGTGGACATGTCCGTATCCAGTGCGGCTTGCTAATTTAAATATTTCTGATTTCGTCAAATATTAAGTTTTTATATGGAAAAAATTCGAAATTCGAATCTCGAAATTCGAAACAATATCAAAATTCCAATGTTCAAAATTTTAAAAAGACACACCAAAACCTGAATTTTTTGTTTAGGTCATTGGAATTTTGGTGTTTCGAATTTGTTTCGAGTTTCGATATTCGGATTTAAAAATTTCAAGAACCGACGATCGGTAACGGTCCTTTCTAAGCACCCAATAGATAGCAACTTCTACGGCAAATTTATCGTCACTACCTCCCCGCTTTTTCCGGAAAGTGGCACAGGTTTATCGTTAAGCGTGAACTTTACGCCCCCGGAATTGCCGATTAGCAGGTTATATCCGGACAAGGCTTCAAGCTCAA
>JBATKU010000514.1:0-4962 GCA_049669725.1 Desulfobacterales bacterium | reverse complement strand
AATGTCTTTGTGCCCTGGGACCGGGTGTTTATGTATAAGGAATATGATTTTGCCGGCCAGTTGGTTGAAAAATTTGCCGCCTACCATCGCCAGAGCTATGCCTGCAAAGTCGGCGTGGGCGACGTTTTGATCGGCGCCTCCCAGACAGCCGCTGAATATAACAATGTCGCCAAAGCCTCCCATGTGAAAGATAAAATAATCGAAATGAATCATTTGAACGAAACCCTGTATTGCGGATGCATCGCCTGCGCCTCCGAGGGCAGCAAAGAGCCCAGCGGCACCTATTCCGTTAACACTCTGCTGGCCAATATCCACAAACAGAATGTCACCCGATTCCCCTATGAGATTTCACGCATCGCCCAGGACATTGCCGGCGGGTTGATGGTGACGATGCCCTCGGAGTCAGATTTAACGGCGCCGGCAACCGGCAAATGGTTGAAAAAGTACTTTACGGCCAACTGCGATGTGCCGACGGTTAACCGCATGCGAATTTTGCGATTGATCGAAAATTTGACCCTGGGTACGGCGGCTGTCGGTTATCTGACGGAATCCATGCATGGTGCCGGGTCCCCCCAGGCCCAGCGGATTATGATTTCACGACTGGCCAATATGAATGAAAAGCAGAGAGCGGCGAAGAAACTTTGCGGTATCGATGACGACCAAAACAGCTCATAGCTTTAAATCCCGCCGCTGGGCATGGACGCCAGCTTAAAGATCGTAAAATGTCGGTTTAATGGTGGGAGCGGCTTTCCAGCCGCGATATGTGCAGCCGGTTTTAATACGAATCGCGGCTTGAAAGCCGACCCCACACTCAACAAACTTTTTGCTTTGAAAATGCTCAATCCTAAACCTGATTGATAATATCAAACGATATTATCTTGACTTGATAGTATCAAATGATATTATCACAATTATGACATACGACATCACCCCTTGCCATATTACATCGGAAATTGTGAATGCATTGACAGCCAGCGCTGAATGCATCGGTCAGCTGGAAGGGGTGAACTTGATCCAGCCAGGTCCGCAACTGAGGCGAAAAAACCGCATCCAAACGATCCAGGCGTCTTTGGCCATCGAGGGCAATTCTCTGACCCCCAACCAGGTAACCGCTTTGCTAGAAAAAAAGCGCGTAATTGGCCCACAGCAGGACATATTGGAAGTTCAAAACGCGATAACCGCTTATCGTCGCCTATCTGAATTTGCACCGTTCTCTCTGGATTCGTTATTAGATGCGCACGCTATTATGATGAGGGGGCTGGCAGATGATCCGGGCTCGCTTCGTCAAGGTCCAATCGGGGTGATTCGCGAAAAAGATGTTTTCCATCAAGCGCCACACTGGGAAAAGGTGGTGCCAATGATGCAGGCACTCTTTCACTACCTAAATGATTGCGATGACCACCTCTTAATCAAGTCCAGCCGTTTCCATTTCCAACTGGAACACATTCACCCTTTCCTCGACGGCAACGGTCGCATCGGACGCCTCTGGCAAACCCGCATATTAATGCTCTATCACCCGGTGTTTGAGTTTCTGCCGGTGGAGCATCTGATCCACGAGCGTCAGCAAGAGTATTACCGCACCCTCGCCAGAGGTGATGATACCGGTGACTGCACAGAATTTGTCGCTTTTATTGTCAGGCAGTTAGAAAAAGCACTCAGGCAGCTGATAGAAGAGACTCGAGGTGTGACGCTCACGGCGGTGAATCGACTTGAAATCGCCCGGGCTGCGTTTGGTGAAAAAACTTTTTCACGCCGGGATTATCAAAACCTTCTGAAAACAATTTCGGCGGCAACAGCCAGCCGGGACCTGAAACAAGGCGTCAAGATGAATTATCTGAAGCGATCCGGAGACAGGCGCACATCGGTGTACAGGTTCAAACCGATTTCTGAATTCTGCAAAAATGCTAAAGGTAGGAGTTAAATACTGCGGTGGGTGTAATCCTTATTATGATCGGGTCGCTCTTGTAAAATGGATTGAAAGCCGCTTGCAGGGCAAAGCTAAGTTTGTTTCGCCGGAAAATGTCGATGTCGATTTAGTTCTGGTGGTGGAAGGATGCAGAACCGCCTGTGCGGATTTAAGTGCTTTTGATGGAAAAAAAATTCGAATCATTACTCAAAGCGCGGACGCCGACGTTTTCATCCGCGAAATACTAGACTGATCTTTATCCCACTTCTAAATTATGATTGATCTCTCTTTTGCAAATATCGGCTTCGTTTAAATACAGCCGCCATGCATTCGACCGCCCGGAAGAGTTCCGGAAAAACCGGAACACCCAGCTCTCTGGTGTGCAGCCGAAACTGATGAACCTCGTCACGTTTTCCCATGACCCAGCCAAATAAAGGTTTGCCGCCTGACCTGGCAATCTCAACCAAATTTGTAATATCCGCTTCGGATGCGATCCCGCCAATAAAACTATGAAACAAAACGGCATCTACATTGGGGTCGGTACAGACGGCCTCAAACGCCGTCTGATAGACTTTTTTACGCCCGTTAAGTTCGACGGCGGGCCAGAGGTCAACAGGGTTTGAAACCGGCATCCAGTCTGGATAAACTTGCATCAGCGCCCTGACCGTATCGCGGGACAGATCAGCCACCGCTAAGCCCAGGGGTTCGATAAAATCGGAGGAAAGAATTCCGGCCGCTCCGCTCATCGTCAGAATCGCCACCCGGCCGGAGCCATTAGTTGAAATTGCCGGATAATCAGACATAGTCCGGCAAAGGTCCATCATTTGTTTGAAATCACTGGCTTCCACCACGCCGACTTGGGCCAGTGCCCCGCTTACCACCGCATTGTTACCGGCCAGACTGGCGGTATGACTCAGGGCCGCCCGGGCCCCTTTCCGGCTCTTGCCCCCCCTGAGCACAACAATCGGCTTGGATGAGCGTCGCGACAGATCAACGAAGCGCCGCCCATTCCGAATGGATTCAAGATAAAGTCCGATGACACCGGTTTCCGGATCATCGATTAAATATTCCAGAATATCGCACTCGTCCACATCGACTTTATTACCAAGTGAGCATGCCTTGCTGATGCCCATGGTAGCATGGGACATGATATCGATCAGAAACCCGGCCGACAACATACCGCTTTGCACGACCAGAGATACGTCTCCCGTGGTAAGCCCCGCTTCCCAGATCGAGGGCAGGACGAAGGAGAACACCTGTTTGTTGACGGCATCCACCAGGCCCATACAATTCGGTCCCCAGATACGAATTCCTGTTTCGGTGCGAATAGCGACCAGTTGTTCCTGAAGATGTTTACCGTTATCGCCGATTTCGGCAAAACCGGCAGACTCGATCATGACCCCCCGTATTCCGCGTTCGGCGCACTCACGTACAATTGCGGGAACTGCCGGGCCGGGCACGAAAATAATCGCAAGATCCAGCGGACCCGGGACTTCGGAAACTGACGGGTAACAGGTGAGCCCCTCAATTTCCTTATACCCGGGATTTACCGGGTAGATTCCGCCCTTAAATCCTTTCATTACATTTTTGAGTATAAAATGGCCGCCTTTGATAGGGTTGGCTGAAGCCCCAATTACAGCAACACTTTTGGGTCTAAAAAAAAATTCCATTTTTTTCCCTTTAAAGAAGCTGTCTTAAAAATAGTAGCTCGCGTCCAAGGATAAGGCGGCCCGCGAATTGGAAGCGGAGCGTACACTTTAGTACGTGAGCATTTCAGTTCGTGGGGCAACACAGTCATTGGGCGTGAGATGCATTTTTAAGACAGCTTCTATTTTCTTTCAAATATGGCCGCAATCCCAAGCCCTCCGCCGCCGCATATGCATTCTAAGCCGTACTCTACCCCACGACGTTTCATTTCATGCACCAGCGTGACCAGTACGCGAACACCGGTGGCAGCGATGGGATGCCCGAGGGATATTCCTGAACCTTTGACATTTACCTTATCGTAATTCTGCGATCCCACGCCCATCTGCTTCAAATCGGCGAGAACCTGGGCCGCAAAAGCTTCCTGGATCTCGATCAGATCCATTTGTTCGATTTGGAGTCCGGCGGCATCCAGGGCTTGCTGAACCGCCACCGGAACGGTTCGATAGGTGTGCCGCGGGTCGTCTCCGACCACGGCGCAGGAATTGACCGCAGCATCAGGCTCAATACCCAACTCTCTGGTTTTTTTTGCGCTGGCAATCACGACGGCTGCGGCTCCATCGTTTTCCGTGGAAGAGTTGCCGGCCGAACACACACCGCCCAAAACCGGTTTAAGTCCCGCCAGTTTTTCAAGGATCGTATCCGAACGCGGGTTTTCATCGCGATCCACCATGATCGGCTCGCCCTTGCGCTGCGGAATCGGTACCGCAACAATTTCGTCTTTGAAAAAACCGGCATCCATCGCCGCACAGGCTTTCTGATGGCTTGCCAGAGACCATTGATCGCAGGCTTCGCGCGAGATATTTTCTGTTTTGGCCGCTGTTTCCGCCCAGGTCATCATGGCCGGCAGCACCCCGTAGCGATCCTCGGGCTGCGACATAACCCGGGCACGCTGAATCCGATCATAAAATTTTAAGCCCCAAATGGACAGATCGCCATGGCCGCGGGGCATGCCCTTGCTTCCGCCCATTCCCCATTTAATGTTTTCCCAATATGGTTCGAAGGTTCAGGGTTCACCGTTCAAGGTTACATTTGCAAACCCATTAGGCCGGGTATCTTCAACCACTTAATTCTTGACCGAAAACTGCCATCCATCCTCCGTCTTCTGCCATCTGTTCTCTGTCTTCTGTTCCCTAGAACGCCCCTTCCGGCATGTCAGTTACCTCGCGCCCCTGTCTCAACGCATTCTCCATCGTAGCCAGTGTATGGGGCAAAGTAATATCGGCAAAATAAGTGGCCTGCAAGAGCTTGCCGGTTAAGAAATGATTCTTTTTGCCAGTATCAATGGTACGGGCTGCAATAACAGCCATATCCAGCAGGCGCCATGTCATGGTTATTTCACCGAAAGCTAT
>JBATKU010000513.1:0-14280 GCA_049669725.1 Desulfobacterales bacterium | reverse complement strand
TTATTGTCTTGACGATAAAATTCGGGCCATATCGATCCGAAAGCCCTGCGGATTCGGTCAATCATGGCGAGATTTCCCCGATCTGGGCCAAAATGGCCATCAGTTGTTCAATACCCAAAGGTTTGTGCCAAAAAGCGTAGGCGCCTTGCTGCATACATGCCCGTCGATCTTCTGCCGTCCCATGCCCGGTCAGAATAACCACGGGGGTCTGCGCAGATAAAACTTTGATCTGCTTAAGGACTTCGGTTCCATAGATATCCGGCAGGTGAAGATCCAGCAAAATAAGGAAAAAATCTTTCTGCCTGATCAGGTCGAGCGCCTGCTGCCCGTTATAGCAAACGTCACAATGACAGCCCCGCAAACTCAGCCGCTTGGCCAGCATATCTGCAAACCGTTTTTCGTCATCGACGATTAATAGACGATACTGTTTCATAACGATACATTTTTTTGTTGACTGTTTAAAAATATTGTTTTATTGAAATTCAATATATCATTATGTTTCATTTGTAAACACTTTTTTGAAAGGTTAATTAAATGGCAAACATTCGAGCGCGTACAGCAGGTTGGTTGTTTGGGTCCCTAATGTTTTTCATCTTGAGCTGCCCTGCCGCAGCCGCAACTGCGGAAGAGGTGACAGCCGGCGCCGCTGTTCACCCCTGGTGGTTCTGGCCAATTATCCTCTTTTTTTTCTGCCTGGTCCTCGGCATTCTGGCGGTAATGGCCGGGGTCGGGGGCGGCGTCCTTTATGTTCCGCTGGTCAGCGGATTTTTCCCGTTCCACATTGATTTTGTCAGAGGAGTCGGGCTCATGGTCGCCCTTGCCGGTGCCCTTGCTGCGGGCCCCGGCTTGCTGCGGCGCAACCTGGCCAACCTGCGGCTTGCCCTGCCGGTGGCCTTGATTGCCTCCACCTTTTCCATTTTAGGGGCAATGCTGGGGCTATACCTGTCGGCCTTGAATCCCGACATCATCCAAACTTGCCTGGGGGTGACCATTGTGGGCATCGCCATCCTGTTGCTGCTTTCAAAGAATACGGAAAAGCCGGTGGTGACCAAGCAGGATGCCATCGGGCTGGTCCTGGGACTGAGAGGGGCCTATTGGGACGATGGTGCGCGCGAAAGCGTGGAATGGAAAACCCATCGAACTTTATTGGGCCTGTTTATGTTTATCCTGGTGGGCCTGCTGGCCGGCATGTTCGGACTGGGTGCGGGATGGGCCAACGTTCCGGTGCTCAACCTTCTGATGGGTGCTCCCCTGAAGATATCGGTGGCTACCAGCAAGTTTTTACTGTCCATCACCGATACATCGGCCGCCTGGATATACATGAACAGGGGCTGTGTCATCCCCCTGATCGCCGTTCCCTCCATTGTCGGCTTGATGCTGGGCTCCCTGATTGGGGTCAAGATTCTGGCCGTGGCCAAGCCCAAAATGATTCGATACATGGTGATTGGCGTTCTGTTTTTTGCAGGCCTTAAAGCCATCGATAAAGGATTGGGCCTCGGGTTTTTAGGATAACCCTATGACTACCTAACTACGGAGTTGAATATTATGAATACCCAAAACAAAGAAGACCTCCAACCCTCACCGGAACAAATCATCTATGCCAACTTGTTGGTTATCGGGGTATGGGCCGGTATTTTCATCCTTGTGACAACATACGTGATATATGTAACCGGCATACTGCCTGCCCATATCGACATGTCTCTAATCCCCAAGCTCTGGGGCAAGGGCGTCAATGAATATCTGGAAATAACCCATTCGCCCCATGGGTGGGGATGGGCCGCCTTGCTGTCCAAAGGGGACTTTCTCAACTACATCGGTTTTGCGTTCCTGGCTCTGATGACCATTGTCTGTTACCTGGTTTTGGTCAGGGGCTACAGCCGTCAAAAAGACTGGATATATGCGGCTATCGCTGTCCTGGAAATTATCGTGTTGTCCGTGGCAGCGTCCGGAATTTTGGGCAGCGGGGGCCATTGAGGGGCCGGCATGGCCTAAACGTGCAACCACAAATTGGGTCGTTTGCGGATGTTTATTGCGGGAAACGGCTTAACCCAGATCGTTCCATCTGGGATTGAAGAAAGGTGAAATATGAAAGCAAAGAAATTAAATATCCTGCTGGTAGATGACAACCAAAAGTTCTTAAAATCTATTGCTGAAAGGACCCGGCTGAAAGGCTTTAATGTCTTAACGGCTTCCAGCGGGAAGCAGGCACTGGAGATAGCCCAAAAGCAATCTATTCACGTGGCCGTGGTCGATCAAAGAATGCCCGATATGGAGGGTTTGGTGGTGATCACCAAACTGAAAGGGTTAATCCCGGATATCCAAACGATCCTGTTGACGGGCCATGGCGATGAAAAACTCAAAGAAGCCAGCGAAGCCCTTAATTCAACCTATTTTGACAAACAGGACATGGGAAAATTCTGGGCGTTTTTGTCGAATTTGCCGTTGGGCAACATCAATATTCTTCTGGTTGACGACAACTCCAAATTCCTCAATACGCTGGCGGAGCGCATCCGTCTCAAAGGCTATGAGCCCTATACGGCATTAAATGGACAGGAGGCGCTTGATATTACAAAGACCACCAAAATTCATATGGCGGTCGTTGATCAGAGAATGCCCGATATGGATGGCCTGGTGGTGATCACGGAGCTTAAAAAAATTGATGCCGATATCCAAACGCTGCTTTTAACCGGCCATGGAGATGAAAAGCTTAAAGAAGCCACGGAAGCACTCAACTCATCCTATTTTGAAAAAGAGGATATGGGTAAATTCTGGGGATTTGTGAGAAAGGTGCTGCAAAGCCTCGAAACCTCCATGGCGGCAGCCGGAATGGCTGCCGGCGGCGACATAGAGGATGCCGTCGATATCGAATCGCATCATGACAAAAAGAAATAATTTGAAAAAATCCAGCACAACCCTGAAAATTCTATTGGTGGATGATGAGGAAAAGTTTTTAAATTCAATTGCACAACGCATGAGGCTTTTGGGCTTCGATCCGCTCAAAGCGTCAAATGGCCGCCAAGCCCTGGAGATTGCGAGAAACACCCGCATTGATTTGGCAATCGTGGATTTAAAAATGCCCGATATGGACGGGCTTGTAACTATCACCAAGTTAAAGGAAATCTATCCGGAATTAAGATCGGTTCTGCTGACCGGACATGGCAGTGAGAAAGTAAAACAGGCAACCGAAGCCCTCAAAGCCGACTATTTCGAAAAGGACCAGATGGAAGCATTCTGGAACTTTGTTAAGAGGAGCAATCGAAGCGGCAACACCATTGTTATCCGACCGCCCTCGGCAACCCTGGCCGCCGGCAGTGATGATAAGGAAGATATTTCCAATCCGGGCACCATAGAGATAATGTCCGACCACAAATCCTTTACCAATAGGCCGTCACCTCCCGTAACCGATAGAAAAAATAATGAAACAGCTCCCGCCGGACGGCTCCGAATAATCGGCGAAACCCTGGCGATGCAGGAATTGAGGAAAGATATCGAAAGGTTGGCGGCTTTGGATTGCACGGTGATCATTCGCGGCGAAACAGGCACCGGCAAGGAATTGGCCGCCCGGATTATTCACAATTCAAGCGCCCGCAAAAACAGCCGATTTGTGGCAATCAACTGCGGCTGTTTCAGCAATGATCTGCTCATTGAAGAGCTTATTGGCCACGGCAATGATACCCCGCCCGGAGCTTCCCAGACAAGCGCAGCCATTATCGGACCTGGTTCGGGAGGTACCGTTCTGCTGGATCAGATAGAAGCTATGTCTGCCAAGATGCAGCTTTCAATGTTGAAGATAATCGATAGTAAGAATATGTCCCTGCAGGATGATGTTAATGATTTCCCATTTGATGTTCGTATCCTGGCGTCCAGCCGCTACGACCTCAGTAAACTGGTTGAAGAGGGAAAATTCAGAGACGAGCTCTACTACCGGTTGAATGTACTTGAACTGTTCATCCCGCCCCTCAGGGAGCGCCGGGACGATATCTCACCCCTATCCAGCTATTTTATCAATAAATTTACGAAAGAATTTGAAAAAGCGGTTGAATATATCTCAGAAGAAGTTATCTCCACCTTTATGTCTTATGATTTTCCCGGAAATGTCCGCGAACTTGAACACATCATCGAGCGCGCCGTCATCCTCGCCGATGACAATACCATAGAATTGAAACATCTTCCCAAACGCTTTCACAAGGCTGATTCCCCACCTTTGGATGCTACCAGAACATTCATGACGTTGGCTGAGAGGGAAAAGAAATACATTCTCGAGGTGTTAGAGGCAACCGGCGGCAACAAATCCAAAACTACCGAACTATTGGGCATCAGCCGCGCGGCTTTGTGGAGAAAACTAAAACAATTCAAGGAAGACAAGCATCGTGCAACTCCGGAAAATAAGGACAAGCAGGCGAAATAGCGCTGACACCCGGTGGTGGTATGTGGTGCAGAACGACAGAGATCATTGCGCATAGTTACACAGTGTTCTGCTTTAATTCTATCTTTCAGTCAATCTCCTATGGTTCAGCCGGCGAATTGCTGGACGTGGCTTCTACGATTCCATGGTATTTCAGGATCGGGATGGATTAAACAAAATCAAAATTCCTACCTTCACCGTTATTGTTTAATATCTGGAAACTTTTTACCCAGTGTTTCTCTGTTTTTAGCCGCGGTGTCTCTTTTTTTGGCGGACCAAGTACGAATATTTTTCAGGGCTCTGGCAGCAAGCTCGGGTTGTTGCGCTTGGCGACCCACCTCAATGGCCTTGGATCTGGCATCGGCCATAACCGCTCTTCCGACCGGGGTGCGGGTAATCACAGTCGTCCAGCCTTCCTCAGCACCGATGCCGCCAAATGAAAGATCAGCATACTCGGCGGAATAATCCGGACAGAAATAGCAGGCAAAGCGCTTCATGAATTCGAGTTCATCGAGCATAATATTTTTGGTTTCGCCACTGTTTAAATGTATAATCAAATCCGTTTTAATATTTATTTTGCTGACATCCGCCCATTGAAACCCGCCGATTTTGGCAATTTTTTCGCGCTGTTTTTCGCCAAACACAAAGTTGCCGGAGCAAAACAACCCCAGACAGAATTTTATCGAATCCGCCGGGATGATGTTTAGGATTTGCATTCTTCGAACGGCCCGGATCTGACAGGGGGTGCCGACAAAGGCAACCCGCTGCAAACCCTTCTGGATCAAGGGATTAAATTCTCTAAACTGGGAGTAAGTTATATAATAGTCGCTAAAGCGCTTCATGCCGTGGGAGGTGTCAAAGAAAAAACCCGCTGCATCACGAATGTCGGCTTCAGACTCTGCCAAAAACGGTTCGCGCTGAAACGGTCCGGTCTGTCTGGTTACAATGGCACCATCGATCCGTCCGGATTTAAATAAATGCACCAGCAGGGCGGTGACAACACCACCATCGGTCGCCTTTGCTCTAATTTTCGAATCGGTTGCGCGGGCAATCACCGTTTCAATCACCCGCCCAATAGGTGGGCTCCACCCCAGGTTTTGCCTCGTCTCCTCATTAAGCTCGTCGATTTCAGGACATATCGTATAGCACAGCCCACACTCTATGCACTTATCCTCATCGGCATATCTGGGTTTACCCTCGGAATCCAACTCTAAAGCACCAAAATTGACGGCTGAGCAAAAAGTTACACAGCCCCCGCAGCGATGGCACAGACCGGGTTTCTGGACGTTTTGAATTAAATCGGTAAAGGATTTCATTGTCGCTCCTCGAACATACACGAAGTCAGCATGGCCATGATCTGGGATGTTTCAAAGCCTTTGAGTTGGATGGCCCCGGATCGGCAGGAGGCCGTACATAGGCCGCAACCCTTGCATAAAGTTGACTGGATCTCTGCATTGCCGGTTTTTTCATTGAAATTAGGGGCTGAATACGGGCATACCGAAACGCACACACCGCACTGGCTGCAAAAGCTCGGATCAACCCGGGCAACGGTGCCGCTGACGGAAATTTGCAGGGCGGATAAAAGCGTCACTGCCCGGGAGGCGGCGGCCTGGGCCTGAGCAATCGACTCATCCACCGGTTTGGGCGCATGGGCCAAGCCGCAGACGAATACGCCATCGGTGGCGAAATCATTGGGCCGCAGCTTAACGTGCGCCTCGGCGAAAAAGCCATCTGCCTTTTGAGTGACTTTATAAAGCGGTGCCAGGGCATTGTTTTTTTCAGGCACCATGGCACTTGCCAATACCAGCATATCGCTGTGGATCACCATCAGCCTTCGCAGAACCCGGTCAGTAAATTCGACTCTCAATCCGTTTGCAGACTTGCTGACCGCAATTCCGCTTTCGTTATTGTAACGGATAAATTTGATTCCTTTTTCCCGGGCCTCCCGGTAAAGATCTTCCCGCAGGCCGTAGGAACGTAAATCCCGGTACAATATAAAAATGTCCATATCGGGGATCAGAGCTTTAAGTTCCAGGCCGCTTTTAATCGAGCGGGTACAGCACACCTTGGAACAATAGGGCCGCTCTTCAATGCGCGATCCGACACATTGAATGAAAACGGCTGTCCGGCAGGCTTCAAATGACGAGGCCTCCTTTAATTTCAGCTGAAGTTCCAGGCCGCTAAGCACCCGGTCATCCTGACCATAGAGATAGTTGTCCGGCTTAAACTCCGTCGCACCGCACGCAATGATCGTAACACCGTGTTCCAGGACGGCTGTTTCGCTGCCGGCCCGTACGGTGGTTTTGAAATTACCGACAAAACCGTCAACGTGACGGATGTCGGCATTTAAATGAACGTTGATATTTTCGTCGTTTTGAACCTGGTTGATGAGATCGTCCACAAACCGGCCGATTTTTTCCCCCTGCCAGGTTTCATTCAAATAAAGGGCCTGCCCGCCAAGTTGACTGTCCTTTTCCATTAGATAGGTCGTGTATCCCTGTTGTGACAGTGATCTGGCGGCGGTCATGCCGGCCACTCCCCCCCCGATCACCAGCACGGCCTGATTGATTTCCATCACAGGCTCTTCCAGGGATTCGTGCAGGGCGACCTTGGCAACGGACATGCGAACCAGGTCTTTAGCCTTTTGGGTAGCGGTTGGCATGTCCTCTTTATGAACCCAGGAACACTGGTTGCGGATGTTGGTCATCTCAAATAAATACTTATTTAGCCCGGCATTAAGCAAGGTTTCCTGAAACAGCCCTTCATGGGTTTTGGGTGTGCAGGCCGAAACCACCACCCGATTCAGATTCTGTTCTTTGATAATCCGGCTAATTTGGCCCTGGGTATCCTGGGAGCAGCTGAAAAGGTTTTTTTCGGCATAGACAACAAAGGGAAGTGTCTTCGCAAATTCAACAACCCCGGGGACATCTACAAAACCGGCGATATTGGTGCCGCAGCAGCAGACAAAGACGCCGACTCGCGGAGGCTCTCCATGAACATTGCACTCTTCAACTACTTCTTTGGTTTTAGTCAGTGTTCCGCGAACATCGTGAAGCGCAAGACCAACCTCACCGGCCGCCGCACTGGCCTCAATAACCGAAGAGGGTATATCCTTGGGCGCCTGAATGGTGCCGCAAACGAAGACGCCCGGGCGGGATGTCCGGACCGGACTCAAACCGCTGGTTTTAACATACTGATAATGATTCAATTCGACGCCCAGTTTTTGGACCAGCCCGGCCGCACGGTCGCCGACTCCCAGTCCAACTGACAGCACCACGATATCGAACATTTCCCGAATTGATTTTCCATTTTCATCGACATAGCGGATAGCGTGTCTGCCATCAGCGTCCCTGGGCTCAACGTGCGAGATGCGGGACTTGACGAAGCGAACCCCCAGATCGTTTTTGGCGCGCTTGTAATATTGCTCGAAGTCTTTGCCGAAGGTTCGAATATCGATATAAAAAATGGCCGTGTCCAGCGCTTCCTTGCTGTGCTCCTTGGCTAAAATGGATTCCTTAACGGCATAGGTGCAGCAAACACCCGAGCAGTATCCCCGGGCACCAAAATGGGTATCCCGGGAGCCCACACATTGCAGCCAGGCTATTTTTTTCGGCTCGGTTTTGTCCGAAGGCCGCAGCAGGTGCCCTCCATATGGCCCGGAAGCGGAAAGCATTCTCTCAAATTCCAGACTGGTGACAATATTGTCGGAATTGCGGTAGCCGAAGGTATCATAAACACGGGGATCAAATGCCTCACTGCCGGTAGCTAAAACCACAGCCCCGACATTGAGGGCCGTCTCTTTGGGCTCCTCGTCAAAGGCGATGGCGCCGGTGGGACAAAATTTCTCGCAGGCTTTGCATTTTCCTCTGACCAAATAAATGCACTGATCGGCATCGATGGCATATTTTAAAGGGACCGCCTGGGCGTATTGGACATAGACGGCCTTGCGTTTGCTCAGGCCGCTGTCATAGGCATTGGGGACTTTTTTGGGGCATTTCTCAGAGCACAGACCGCAGGCGATGCACTTCTCCATATTCACGAATCGAGGATGCTGGATCAACCTGACATCAAAATTTCCCTCTTCACCGGAGATATCCTGCACCTCGGTAAGTGTCAGTAATTCAATGTTGATGTTCCGGCCGACCTCGACCAGCTTGGGGGAAATTATTCACATCGCACAATCATTGGTCGGGAAGGTTTTATCCAGCTGCGACATCATCCCCCCGATCGAGCTTGATTCTTCCACGAGGTACACATAGTACCCGGAATCGGCAAGGTCCAGCGCTGCCTGCATTCCGGTGATGCCGCCGCCGAGCACCATAACAGCTCCGATTTTTGATGTTGCCATAATCACTCCAAATGTAAAGAATCCGGGTCCAGAGGACTCGGCTTTGATTTCACCCCTGAAGAGTGCAGTTTACTTTTAGACATCCACTGGAATAATGGAATATTGGAATATTGGGTCTAAAAAGCGGATATGGTCTTTATTTTAATCGCTGATCGGCCAAGTCGATTAAAAAAGATCTCATCCTTCTCAACCCATTATTCCATCATTCCAGTATTCCACGGCATTCGTCTACGGCATAGCGAGTTTACTCTAACCTGGTCTAAAGAACTAGGTTTTCAATACTATATTAGATATGAGGTAATATCGGCTAGCCCCAACCGATTTTCAGAAAGCCCCAGAGTCTGTTCATCAATCCCCATGCTCAATCCGAGAAGCTGGGGATAAAGAACCGCCGGCAACGGCTCCCACTCTCCGGACCTGCCTGCCATTTCATTTTGGACCCAATCAAACTGCAAATGGGTATAGGGGCAGGCGGTACACACATAATGCGCACCGGCATCCCGGGCACTGGTGATCTTATTTAAGGCCATATCCATGGCCAGATCGTCATTGACACCTGTCAAAGGCGCTCCACAGCAATCCATTTTGCGGGACCAGTCAACACTGTAAGCGCCGGTAATTTCCACCAGTTCATCAAAAAGGGTCGGCGCCACCGGATCGTCAAAACCGGTGACCTTGCTCGGACGCAGCGCGTGGCAACCATAGCTGACCGCAATTTGCAGGCCATTGTAGGTTTTTAAAATTAATGGTTTCAAAGCCTCCAAGCCCACGTTCCCGTGCAGCACGGTCAGCAAATGGTTTATCCGGACATGGCCCTCATAGTGTAGTTTCTCCTTGGCCAGAACAGCGTTAATTTTTTTATTCAAGTCGTGATCAGAATTTAAGGCATACTCGGCTTTTTTCAGAGAACCGTAGCAGCATTTGCACATCGCCATTAATTCCAGGCCGGCGGTCTCGGCCAGCGCCAGATTTTTAGCAGCTGATAGAATAAAAGCACGCTGATCAATATTTCTAATCGGATATCCGCAGCAGTTGAATTCGGTCAATTCAACCAGCTCGATGTCCAGTTTATTAAAAACCGCTTTAGTGGCATCGGCGTATTGTTTTACCCGTGCCGGGATGTTGCAGCCTTCAAATAGAGCGAATTTCATTTTTTCATCTCACCTTAAACGAATACAAGGTTACGTTGAAGCATACAATATTGGAGGGGTTCAAAGGTTCAGGGTTCAGGGTTACCTTTAAACCTCTGAACCCTGAACGATACCAACCTCTTCTTGAACAGACATATTCTTCAATTCATACAACAGATCACAGACCTCCACCTGCTGGGGACAATTTTCCTGGCATTGATAACAGGTCAGACAATCCCAGATCATTCTGGCACCCCTGGCCGCCTCGGTTAAACCCAGCCCCAGGCAGCACATGATCTGATGAGGCAATAAACCCAATATATCTTCCGGCTGTTCATAGTTGCCGACCACCGGACACACCGATGTGCAACTCTGGCAGCTGAAACATTGGGAGAATGTCTTGTCCGCCAACACCGATCGACGCTCCGGAGAGGGCTGTACGTTCAAGGGAATTGCAGCATCAGGATTCAATAATTCTTTAAAATGACCCGCAACCGCTTGCCGGGCCTTGGCAAGGGGCAAATCGTAGTCATTGGCTTGAAGCTTTGGCCGACCCACGAGGCCCCTGACAAAAGAAAATGGCGTCAATACGTATAAGAGCGTCGGGCCGCCGGCGATCAGCTCTTCCCGAACCGTGTACCACAGTTCTTTTAGCCGGATCCCGGAGGGACAACGGACCGTGCAGCGATCGCAATTGGTGCACAAATAGACGCCTTCCTGGATGGCTGCCATCTGCCCGGCATCCAGTTGTTTTCCATAAACCATTTTTTTGAGATGCAAAATTTTCTCAGAGGGCAAAATAGTTTCGTTGCCGATGGCCTCGTAAATCATACCGGCCGAGCAATTAAGACTGCAGCTGCCGCAGTGGGTACAGGCGTCCAATTCCATGATCTGGCGCGTTATAACATTGGCCGGGGCAGAATGCCCGGGGTCCATGACCCGATTGGCGATCAAACTAAGCGGCGTGCAAATAATATGAAACATTTTGCTGAACGGAAGATAGGCCAGGCCGGCAAAACAAGCGATGAAATGGATATACCAGAGGATGGTGATGCCGCCGATCTGATCCAGCCAGATGGCGATGGGCTTGATGACTTTAGCCGTGGCATAGCCGGTAAAGGCCCATTGGGCAGAAGCATGGCAATCAAAACAGCTGGACTCGTGCACTTCCCGGCCGGCAGACAGAAGATCTTCATCCAAGGGCGGTTGGATATTGGGTGAGACGACGCCGAAATCTTTTACCCAGACGGCTTCCAGGGCTTGAATTTCTTCTTCGTCATCCAGACCGGCATAATCTTCCACCATGATCTTAAATTCACTATAGGACGTAATTTTCAGCCCAATCAATCCGATCCCGGAAAGCATGATGACAGCCAGAATAATGATGGCATAGTGATCCCGGGGGCCGGTTCGAAGCCGCCGCGGTTTAGATAGATACCGGCGAAAAATCGCCATCCCCACACCGACCAGCACCATGGCGCCGAAAAGGTCTCTTAAAAAAAAGAATGGATTCACCGTAGCGTAATAATCAGTGAACAACAGCACGGTTATTTTTGAATCAAGGGCGTGCATCAACAGCAACAGCATAAATCCGTAAAAAATCAGCATGTGCGCCAACCAACGCAGAGCGTCCTCTTTAAAAACCCCGGATTGAAGCAACACATCCACCAGCAACGCTTTTAGTACCAAAAGAAGTTTAGAGCTGAATAAGATCCGGACGATGCCTTTGGCTGCTGATGCCACCCTTTGTAAAGCGGTGAATTTTTGCCCGGCATCACCAAATTTTTTGGTAAACCATTTAGATATCCTATAGATTAAGCCAAGGAAAAAAATGATGAGAGCGGCTAAAAACAGAAAGTTGAACATTAGTTAACTATCTCCACCCGGTTTGATGTGAGAAAGTGTAAACTGGAGCCCCAATTGAGCGTTTTTCGCTCAAATGGGGCTGAAGGTTAAGAGGGCTCGGCAACTCAAATTCACCGATGCAGGGCAGGTCAGCAGAGGTTCGAATTAAAAATACTGAATGTCGTATACAAAAATCTGGTAAAGTCGCTTAAATCAAATTAGCGGTTTTTGTTGATTGACCTTTATATGGATCGCTTGTTTAGAAGCCATCCAACATTCACCCGTACCGGGTTAGCGCGAATGAGAAGCTTTTTCGGCCCATTCCTTATCCATTTTTTCCTTCCACTTCGGACGTTTTTTTCGTTTTTTATTTTTTTCGACTGTTTCCGGAATCAATCGCAGCAGTTTTTGCTTGTCAACCGGTTTATCAAGGAAGGCGTCCGGTTTAAAATAGTCATAGTCCGGCCATTGCTTGTAATCGATTCCCAGTTCATCAACCATGCCGGATATGCCTATGATGGGAATATCCTTTAAGTCATCATCCATCCGCAATTGCTTGCAAAGTTCAAAACCGGAAAATAGCGTCTCCATCATCACATCCAGCAGGACCACATCCGGACGCTCGCTGCGGATCAGCTCCAACCCGTTTTTAGCGTCATCGGAAGTCTTTACCTCAAATCCATTTCGCTTGAGAAACGTCTCCATGGTAAAGAGATAATCGGTGTTATCATCGACCATAACAATCTTAAGGCCTTTTTCCATGATTTTCTCCCTGTTTTCTTAAAAGTTGCTGACGATCCGATTGATAGCATCAGATATAGCTATTCTATATCAGACTACTATGGTATGGATTATTTGGGCCGTTTCGTCAAGTTAAAATCTTAGATTTTGCCCTTTGGAAACCTATCCGCGACCGGCCCAGCCAGGCGTAAGTCATTCTTTCGCATTTCACCTTAAAATCATATTATTAGGGCAACATAATAAAATTCTCCCGTAAAGAAATACTAGCAACCTTAGCGGCTTTGCGGGCTGAAAATTTTCTCCAGTCCCGATTAGGTCCCTTACGTTGACATTACCCTGTTGGCCCAGCAATAGTCATCACTTGATTTTAAAAATAATTTTAAAGGTGCTTCCCTTGCCGGGTTCTGATTCAACTTCAATGCGTCCGCCGTGCTTGTTCACAACCTTATCGACCACCGCCAAACCAAGACCGGTGCCGGCGCTGCCTTTGGTTGAAAAAAATTCTTCCAATATATTCCGCTGTGTGGATTTGTCCATACCAATGCCATTATCGGTTATTTCGAATATAAAATGATTTTCGTCGAAATGGTCCGATTTTGCAATGACCGTGTGCTCTTTTTTTTCGGTGTCATTGCTGCAGGCCTCCAGGGCATTCCATAATAAATTGTGAAGCATCCGGCGAATGCTGGCCGCATCCAGCCGAACTTCAGGTACAGCCGGATTAATCTGCTGCTCGAGTTTAATATTCATGGTCGCAGCTTTTTCCCGGAATAATTGTACGCAATCCTCCAACAGCTCACCCGGTAAGACAGATTCATATTTTAAAGGACGGTTTTTAGAGGAATATAGAATATTTTGAACGACGTCCGTGATATCGAAAATATTTTTATTGACGATACGCCACCCTTTCTGGGCCAGCTCCAAGTCCTCGTCTTTGAAGGCCTCATCGACCACATAGGCGCCTCCCTGCAATCCCTCAATAATATTCTTTATGCCATGGGATAACAACGCGATGGATTGGCCCAGGGTTATCAGCTCCCTGCGATCCAGTTTTATCTGGGTGATATTGGTGGCCATTTCGATAACAGCCGTCACGTTGCCGTTCTCGTCCAGTATGGGGGATGCCTGGATGAAAATCTGACTGATTTTGCCATTGGACAGTTGAACTGTCTCTTCGTTAATATGAACGCGTTTATCTTGAAAGGTTTTGCGAACCGGACAATTAGGACATAGATCCGGTGAGCCTTTGTAAACTGTGTGGCAGAGCTTGCCGGTACCGTCACCGAAATCTCGCCTAAAGCTCTCGTTTACGAAAAGAATACGCAGGTCACGGTCCTGAATAGAGACATAGCAGGGAAGATGGTCGATTATATGATCAAGATTCAGTCCCGGAATATGGTACTTTTTTTTATCGGACATAATCCATTTTTGAAAGTTTTGGGCTACAAATCACAGGCAGACAATTCACAGCATACTGAATCGTAAGGCCACTATATCCAAAAGAGGATTAAAAATCAATTCTCTTGGTACCGGTGGCAGGTCATGGTCATTTAAACAAGTAATTGACTGAATTTAATTGCTTAGTTAAAATCATGAAAATTCCAAGCACCAGAAACCAAATTTCAAACAAATCCCAATGACACAAATTCAAAATTCCAAACAATTCAACTTGTTTAAGATTTACTTGGATGTGGCTCTGGTCAAATAGATCTTGAATTTAAATTTTGCATGTTGTAGGTTTTATTATCTTTTTTAACACTTCGAGAAGGGAAGGTATCACGTGAACGTCAAAGAACTGGTCGAACAATTTA
>JBATKU010000512.1:0-14658 GCA_049669725.1 Desulfobacterales bacterium | reverse complement strand
AGTTCAACAGGTGATAAACCTCATCGGCAATGATTAAAAAATTATGCCTTCGGCTTAATTCTACCAGTTGCTTCCGACGCTCGGCCCCCAGAGTGACACTGAAAGGATTGTGAAAGGTCGGGATGGTGTATAAAAACACAGGTTGGTGCCGGATCAGTTTTTCTTCCAGAACCCCGATATTCAAACCGCCTGCGTCCATGGGCAGGCTGATAATTTTCAGGTGGTGATCGGTAAAAATGCGCAGGGCTAAAAAATAAGACGGTTCTTCGACAAAAATGGTGTCGCCGGGTCTGGCAAAAAGGGTGCAAAGTAAATCAAGCCCCATAGATGCGCCTGAAGTGACAAACAGCTGATCGGCATCAACCAAGATGTGATAGTGTTCATTGAGATAATCGGCCAGCTCCGCACGAAAATAGCCGTCACCCTGGTTGGTCCCATAGGCCAAAAAAGAGGGATCATTTTCGTCCAACCGTCTGGCAGCCGCTTCTTTGAGCAGCGCCAACGGCAGCAGGGCTGGACTGGGTTGACCGACACCAAAGTCAATCATTTCGGGCGGCAGATTTAGTTGAGCGATGCGCGGATCGTTCACGGGGATCTCCTATTCCGGATAAACCGGAAATTCGGATTTAGGATTTTTTTCGTATTTCGTGCTTTGGATTTCGAATTTGCAATACAATCAAATTCATAACACCTGATTCGACTGTATACAAGAAGCGTTTTTCTTCTTGACAACATGATGTAGTTCTGTCATATTCGCCAAAATTTTTCTGGAGCGAAGACCATTTATATGAAGCATGCATTAAACAACACCCGTATCCGTCACTGTCGTCGCCGTTGCAGGCGGCTATTGGCCGGGTGTCTTATGTACTGCACATGATAATCATAATTCCAACATGTTTAGTAATAAAAGCCCCGGCATTTGCCGGGGCTTTTTTTTTGGAAAAAAGGAGAAAAAATGGATAAGAACAGGGTTCATAAAGTAGTGCTTGCCTACAGCGGTGGGTTGGATACCTCCGTTATCGTTCCATGGCTCAAAAATAATTACGATAATTGTGAGGTGGTCTGTTTTACGGCCGACGTCGGCCAGCAGGAGGAACTGGACGGGCTTGAGGAAAAAGCCATCGCATCGGGGGCCGGCAAACTGGTGGTCCTCGACCTGCAGGAAGAATTCTTAAAAGATTACGTGTTTCCAACGATGCAGGCCGGAGCAGTATACGAGCGCGATTATCTGTTAGGCACATCCATTGCCCGCCCCCTGATGGCCAAAAAAATGGTGGAAATCGCAGAAAAAGAAGGTGCCGACGCCATTGCACACGGCTGCACCGGCAAAGGCAACGACCAGGTTCGCTTCGAGCTTACCATTATGGCTCTCAATCCCAAACTCAAAGTGATTGCCCCCTGGCGCGAGTGGGAAATCCGCAGCCGGGAAGATGCCATTAAATACGCCAAGAAATACAACATCCCCCTGGCTCAGACAGAAAAGGATATTTACAGCCGCGACCGCAATATAATGCACCTTTCCCATGAAGGCGGACTACTGGAAGATCCCTGGAACGAACCGGAACCTTCCATGTATCAACTGTCGGTCAGCCCGGAGGATGCACCGGATGAGCCCGAGTATATCGAAATCGGTTTCGAAAAAGGCAATCCCGTCAGTCTAAATGGAGAAAAGCTGTCGGCGGTTGATTTATTTGGACGCCTGAATAAAACTGCCGGAGCCCACGGAATCGGGCGGGTGGATATTGTTGAAAATCGTCTGGTGGGAATGAAAAGCCGGGGCGTCTATGAAACACCGGCCGGTACGGTAATCTTTCGCGCCCATCAGGCCCTTGAGAGCATCTGCCTCGACAAGTATACCATGCACTACAAAGATTCCGTTGCCGTCAAATATGCGGAGTTGGTTTACAACGGCATGTGGTTTATGCAGCTGCGGGAAGCCCTGGACGCCTTCGTCAAGGTCACCCAGCAAACTGTTACCGGTACCGTGCGGTTGAAGCTGTATAAGGGCAATATTATCATTGCCGGACGCCAAAGTCCCTTTAGCCTCTATCGTGAAGACTATGCTTCTTTCGGCGAAGAGGATGTATACAACCAACAGGATGCCCACGGATTTATCCAACTGTTCGGCCTGCCGTTGAAGGTGGAATCACTGCTGGCAATGGACGGCGGCGGCGAAAGCCGCTACCGCAGGCCGGATTACAGTAAATTTAAGCGCGACTAAATCTGGTATTTGACTAGCTGTCCTATGATCCCTGGTCGCAGGCTCACGATTAGCGATTCTTGATACTCGATAAAGAAACAGATACACCTGAACATGCAGACTTGCATTATCGAGAATCGAGAAACGAGTATCCAGTATCACGACATGAAAGCCGCGAAAGGACAGGTGAATTTGAAAGCACGTCTTATTTTAGCAGATGGATCGCTCTATGAAGGGCTCAGTCTGGGAGCCATGGGCACCAGCATGGGTGAGGTGGTCTTTAATACCGCCATGATGGGATACCAGGAAATTTTAACGGATCCCTCTTATCATTTTCAACTGGTGACCATGACCTATCCCCAAATTGGAAACTACGGGGTCAACCCCAGGGATTTTGAATCCCGCCGTATTTACGCAGGCGGATTTATCATCCGCGAATACAGCCCGGTGGTCAGCCACTGGCAGGCAACCCGGTCCCTGGATGAATACCTGAAGCATTACGCAGTGGTCGGTATCAGCGACATCGACACCCGCCAGCTGACCCGTCACCTGCGTGACCATGGCGCCCAGATGGGAATGATTACAACCTCCGATGAACCCGTTGAGGTTTTGATGCAACGGCTCAAAACCAGCAAACAGCTTGTCGGACGGGATATCGCCAAAGAAGTCACCACGGCCGAACACTATGATTGGCCCCTGGATGAAAACGTCCATCATGACCAGCCGCCAGCCTTCAAAGTCGCCGTCTACGATTTCGGCGTAAAATTTTCAATTCTTAGAGCCCTGTTCCAGCATGGTTGTGACCTGCGGGTGTTTCCGGCCAGCACCTCCGCAGAGGAAGTACTGGCATGGCATCCTGACGGTATATTCCTTTCCAACGGCCCCGGCGATCCCGAACCGGTCGCCTATGCCGTTGATACGGTCAAAGCGCTGCTGGGTAAAAAGCCCCTATTCGGCATCTGCCTGGGCCATCAAATATTGGGATTGGCGCTGGGGGCTAAAACAAGCAAACTAAAATTCGGCCATCATGGGGCCAATCATCCGGTCAGACACCTGCCCACCGGGGCTGTGGAAATCACATCCCAAAACCACGGATTTATTGTTGATGCAGACAGCCTGCCGCTAAACGAAGTTGAAATCACCCATATCAATCTTAATGACGGAACCCTCGAAGGCTTCCGGCACAAAACTATACCGGCCTTTTCGGTTCAGTATCACCCCGAATCGGCGCCCGGGCCCCGGGACAGCCGCTACCTTTTTGAAAATTTTATAAAGGAAATGAAACAATTCAATGCCTAAACGAAAAGACATCAAAAGGATTCTAATCATTGGTTCCGGGCCGATTGTCATCGGCCAGGCTTGCGAGTTTGATTATTCGGGCACCCAGGCGTGCAAAGCGCTGAGGGAAGAGGGCTTTATTGTTATTCTCATTAACAGCAATCCAGCAACCATTATGACGGACCCCGAATTTTCGGACAGAACCTACATCGAACCGTTGCACGCCGAAGCCGTGGCTCGAATCATCGAAATGGAGCGACCCGATGCCCTGCTGCCGACCCTGGGCGGGCAGACCAGCCTCAACCTGGCGGTTGAGCTGGCAGAAAACGGAACATTGCAAGAATATGGTGTTGAATTGATCGGCGCCCGGCTCGAAACAATCAAATTGGCCGAGGATCGGGAGCTTTTCCGCAATGCCATGCGCGAAATTGGATTGGCTGTACTCAACGGCGGTTGTGTCCATACCATCGAAGAGGCCCGGGACCTGTGCCGGGATATTGGCTTCCCCCTGATCATCCGGCCGGCCTTTACTTTAGGCGGTATCGGCGGCAGCGTCGTCTACAATAAAGAGGAATTTGATGATGCCGCCAAATGGGGACTGAGTGCCAGTCCCGTCACTGAAATCTTGATGGAACAGTCGGTGCTGGGCTGGAAAGAGTATGAACTGGAAATCATGCGGGATGAAGCTGATAATTTTGTAATCGTCTGCTCGATAGAAAATTTTGACCCCATGGGCATTCACACTGGAGACAGCATTACCGTAGCACCGGCCCAAACCCTGACCGACGTGGAATACCAGAACATGCGGGATGCCGCCAAAAAGATTGTCGCCAGGATTGGAGTGGAAACCGGCGGGGCCAACATTCAATTTGCACTGGATCCGGCGACCGGAGAGATGGTGGTGGTAGAAATGAACCCGCGCGTCTCGCGCAGCTCCGCCCTGGCCTCCAAGGCCACCGGGTTTCCCATCGCCAAGATTGCCGCCAAACTGGCTGTGGGATACCATCTTCATGAAATCCCGAACGATATTACCCGCAAAACACCGGCCTGCTTTGAGCCGGCCATTGATTACGTGGTGGTTAAAATCCCGCGCTGGGACTTTGAAAAGTTCCCGGATGAAGATCCGCGGTTGACATCCCAGATGAAGTCCATCGGAGAAGCCATGGGCATTGGCCGCACATTTAAGGAAGCCTTGAATAAAACCCTGCGTTCCCTGGAAAACGGCTGGTCGGGCTTTCATGCCAACGACAGCCACGGCTATGACCATCTGTCCCGCGACGCGCTGCTCGATGATCTGCGCTCCGGAACACCGGATCGAATTTTAAAAATCTGGCAGGCTTTGAAAAAGGGAATAACCCGGGAAGAAATTGCCGAAACATCCGGTATTGATTTATGGTTTCTGGAAAATCTGCATCAGTTATCCGAGTTTGAGGCCGGCATCGCAGCCGAATTTAAAACCCGTAATACCATCACCCCCCAGACCCTGCACCAGGCTAAACGTTTGGGGTTTTCGGATAAACACCTCGCCCTGTTGACCGGTAAAAGCGAAGCCGAGTTCCGCAGCTTCAGAAAGGCCAGCAGTATCCGGCCGTCCTTTAAAATCGTAGACACCTGTGCAGCGGAGTTTGATTCCTTTACCCCCTATTACTACTCCACCTATGACCGGGAAAATGAATCCTTGCCATCGGACAAAAAGAAAGTCATTATCCTCGGTGGCGGCCCTAACAGAATCGGACAGGGAATTGAATTTGACTACTGCTGTGTACACGGCATACTGGCCTTAAAAACATTGGGCATCGAAGCCATTATGATCAACTGCAATCCCGAGACGGTCAGCACCGATTATGACGTAGCGGATAAACTCTACTTTGAACCACTGACCTACGAAGATGTGTTAAACGTTGCCGAGTTGGAAAAGCCGGATGGCGTCATCATTCAGTTCGGCGGCCAGACGCCGTTGAAGCTGGCCCTGGCCCTGGAAAAAGCCGGTGTGCCAATCTGGGGCACCTCGCCGGATTCCATTGATCTGGCCGAGGACCGGGATCGTTTTGGCGCCCTGTTAGACTCGCTGGACATCCCCCACCCCCAGTACGGTACGGCGACCTCTGCCGGCGAGGCCCTGGAAGTCGGCAAGCGCATCGGATTCCCGCTGGTGGTACGGCCCTCCTACGTGCTGGGCGGCCGTGCCATGGAAATCGTCTATGATCTGGAATCTTTACAGCACTATATGCAGCATGCAGTCACCGCATCCGAGGAACATCCCGTGCTTCTCGATCGTTTCCTTGAAGATGCCTATGAGTTTGATGTGGATGCCATCTCCGACGGACAGAATGCTGAAATTTGCGGAATTATGCAGCATATAGAAGAAGCCGGTGTTCATTCAGGCGACAGTATGGCCGTCCTGCCCCCTTTCCTTTTAAGCCGTGATCAGCACGAAGATATCAAGGACTACACACGACTGCTTGCCAAATCCCTCAACGTCAAAGGTCTGATGAACATCCAGTTTGCGATTATGTTCGACACCTTATATGTCCTCGAGGTCAATCCGCGCGCGTCGCGAACCGTTCCCTTTGTCAGCAAGACCACGGGAATCCCGATTGCCAAACTGGCGGTAGAAATAATGGCCGGCAAAAAGCTTGATCAACTCGACTACAGACTTAAGGATCAATTGCCGTATGTTGCCGTGAAAGAATCCGTTTTTCCGTTTGATCGCTTTGGCAAAACGGATATTTTCTTGCGGCCGGAAATGCGATCCACCGGCGAAGTCATGGGGATCGCACCCAAATTCGGGGAAGCCGTATTTAAAGCCTTTCAGGCTGCCGGAATCACGATTCCCGAATCGGGAACTGTATTTTTAAGCGTTAACGACAACGATAAAGCCCGGGCCCTTCCCATCGCTGAAGGATTGATAAAATTCGGCTATCAATTGGTGGCCACCAAAGGAACCGCGGAGTATATTGCCGATCGCGGCCTTCCCGTGAAAACCGTTATGAAAATCAGGGAGGGACGACCGAACGTGGCCGATGATATCAAAAACGGCCAGATTGACATGATCATCAACACGCCCCTGGGGCAGCGCTCACGGGCAGATGAGTATACCATCGGCTGGACCGCCATCATCAACAAGGTGCCGTTTATAACCACCCTTTCAGCAGCCGAAGCGATTGTGCGGGGACTCAAGGCCCACAATAATCAAACCACCCATTATAAATGCCTGCAGGATTATTATAGGAGCTAAATCCTGGTCTCTGGCGAATTGCAAAGCGAATTAGATCTTCGATATAAAGTGGGATATCAAAACTTTTCAGTTTGATATTTGATTTTCGCGGGGATGACCCTATATTTAGATGGGTTTAGGGGTTCCGGGTTCAACGTTCAGGGTTGAAACTTAACTCAACTGCAATCTTGAACCAAAATCCTATTTTTGAAATGGTGTTTAACAGCGTAGGAGTCTACTATGGAACCGTTAAAAAAAAGCAAAAACTTCACAGGAACCGAAGGTCCGGTGGTCCTTGCCATCCTGGATGGGATCGGCATCGGCAAATATGAAGAGGGTGACATTGTTCGCAAGGCCAATACGCCGACATTGGATTGGCTTGCAGGCAACAGCCTTGCATCCAGGCTCAAAGCACATGGAACAGCGGTGGGCATGCCCTCTGATGATGATATGGGCAATAGTGAAATTGGCCATAATGCCATCGGGTGCGGCAGGGTTTTTGAGCAGGGTGCCAGCCTTGTAAATTATGCCATTAAAGAAGGCGTCCTTTTTAACGGAGCAGTATGGAAGGAATTGATCGAAACGGTTACCGCCCATAATTCCAAGCTTCATTTTATCGGTCTTTTGTCAGATGGCAATGTTCACAGCCATATCGATCATCTGGAAGCGCTATTGGCCAAGGCCAAAGAACAAGGGGTTAAACAGGCCTGTGTCCATATCCTTTTGGATGGCAGGGATGTGCCACCGACCTCGGCCTTGGAATATGTCAACCGGCTTGAAGACTTTCTGGCAGGGTTAAATGAAGATAGCGGAATTGATTTTGCCATTGTGTCCGGAGGCGGGCGTATGAAAATAACAATGGACCGCTATAATGCCAATTGGCCAATGGTCGAACTGGGTTGGCAAACACATGTCTTAGGGCAAGGCCCAACATTTGAGAGCGCCAGCGAAGCGATTGGTATTTTGCGTCAGGAGGACCCAAAGGTTATCGATCAGGATCTTCCCCCCTTTGTCATAGCTCGTGACGGTAAACCACTAGGACCGATCACGGATAACGACAGCGTTATCTTTTTTAATTTTCGGGGCGACAGGGCCATAGAGATGAGTATGGCATTTGAGGATGAGGATTTTGACTATTTCCCCCGCGGACCGAAACTGAATGTAAAATATGCCGGTATGATGCAATATGACGGCGACGCGCTCATTCCTAAGAAATATTTGGTAAATCCTCCGGGCATTAATCGTACCATGGGGGAGTACCTTGCAAAAGCGGGTATCAGACAATTAGCCATCAGTGAAACCCAAAAATTCGGCCACGTTACGTATTTTTTCAATGGTAATCGTTCCGGTAAATTTGACGATTCCCTGGAAGATTACGTTGAGATACCCTCTGATATCATCCCCTACGAACAACGCCCATGGATGAAGGCCGCTGAGATAACCGATAAAGTGGTTGAAACCATTCAAGAGGGGGATTACAGATTCATCCGGCTAAATTATGCCAACGGTGATATGGTCGGCCACACCGGTGTACCTGAAGCGGTTGAAATTGCAGTTGAGACCGTAGATTTGTGTATCGCCCGTTTGATTGAAGCTATCCGAAAAACAAGTGGCATTTTAATCGTAACGGCCGACCATGGCAATTCTGATGACATGTTTCAGCGCAATAAAAAATCCGGTGACATTGTCATTGATGAAGGTACCGGAAAGCCTGCACCCAAAACCGCCCACTCCTTGAATCCCGTCCCTATTTACATATTTGATCCAACCGGTACCATAAAAATGACACTATCGGACCAAAAGGATCTTGGCATCAGCAGCCTCGCTGCCACCTGCCTGAGGCTCCTTGGTTTTGAACCACCGCAAGATTATACACCGAGTGTTATTGAGATCGAATAAACTACCCCGCCGCAAGCATCGGCGTATCAACCGGAATATTTTTTAACGCCCTGCAAAGCGGGGAACTAACCCTCGTCCGGCTCGGGCGGATTAGATCTTTAACATCGAATGGTCATCCTGCCTTCGCGGTGCCTCTCAAAAAAAAGCAAACATACTACCGTGTATGCTGCGCTTTTTCATCGGCCTGCGCCTTGCCCTTGAACCTAATCTGAGGTCTTGAAACCACTTCTAATATAAATACACCACTATATCTGCCAGAAAGAGCACTTAGGGTGGACCGAGATCCATTCAACTTTTTAACCGAAGTGCCGATAGTACTCGTAACCGCAAATTATTTTTGCATAGATGAACGTAAACAGGATGGAGAACCCAAATAATTTCTCCAAAAGTGACGGATAAATTCGCCAATGGAAAAAAATGTAACCGGTCCAAGCAACCGCAAATGTCAGCGTATTCTTCTGGCTGAGGACTACGAGGTCAACCAGAAAATCGGGCAGCTGTTTCTTCAAAATGCCGGTTACCGCGTGGATATTGCCGAAAACGGGCAGCAGGCGGTAGAGGCCTACCAACAAAACCACTATGATCTGATCCTGATGGATATCCAGATGCCGATCATGGATGGATATACGGCTACTCGCGAAATACGCAAGTTGGAATCTGAAATCCAGAATCCAAAATCCGAAACCGACCTGGTTCCCATCATCGCCATGACCGGCAACACTTCCGAAGCAAGCTTGGATGCCGATAATAGCCCGGGAATAAACGAATGCATCCGAAAGCCGGCCCAATGGGATCAGGTGCTGTTGGTCGTTCAAAAATGGATCGACGCCGAATTTAGCGCCTCAAGGGGCAAAACCCTAAAAGGTGTGGTTTCCCCATCGGTTAGAAAAGCGAAAGAAAACCCATTCCCCCTGGACCTGGATAAGGCAATTAAAGAATTCATGGGGCAAAAGGAAATTTTATTCGGAATTTTGCAGGACTTTGTCAATCTAGCCGGAGCCCAAGTCGAAAACATTCGTCGAGCCGTCGATTGCAGCGATTACGGAGCAATTGTCTCGGAAGCCCATGCCATCAAAGGCGGAGCTGCAAATCTTACGGCCTATCAGCTGGCAGACTTGGCCTCCGATCTGGAAAAAGCGGCGACAGAGCAAAAGACAGACCAGACCGTTCTTCTGGCAGAAAAACTTGAGAATGAATATTATCATTTAGAGACGTTTCTCCGCCCAAAATTGAGGACGAAATGAAGATTCTGATCGCTGACGATGACATGGTCAGCAGAACAAAATTGAAGCTTATAATGGAAAACTTCGGCGAATGTGAAACCGTTGACAATGGCAAGGATGCTGTCGCCATGTTTCATAAAGCCCATCAGCAAGGCAAACCCTTTGGTTTGATCATGCTGGATATTAACTTGCCGGAAATGGATGGCATGCAAGTCTTATCCGCAATGATCGCAGCCGAAATCAAACTTGAAGTATCAAACACCCATAAAGCCAAAATCCTGATGGTCACATCATTTACAGACAAGGATCACGTGGTCAGCTGCATTCAATCAGGTTGTGACGAATACATTGCCAAACCGTTCGACATCAATACTATCGGCAAAAAGCTGTCAAAGCTTGGTATCCGTCTACGCAACATCCAACCTGAAAAGAGGACTCCTAAAGCTTCAGACAGTAATAACAATACGCAATTTTTGGACAGTATCCTCACTGCCTTGGAGAGAAAAAAAATCAATCTGCCGACGCTTCCCAGAATCCATGCTAAATTTCGCGAGTTAATCGTAACAGGCGCTGTTTCGCAGCGTATTGCGGATCTGCTTAAAAAGGATGTGGCCATATCGGCGGAACTGATCCGAATGTCCAATTCGGCCTACTACAGGGGCTTTATGGAAAAAAAATCACTGGAGCAGGCGATCTCGCGGATAGGCGCTGCGGCAACGGAACAAACTGTCGCCGAACTCACCGGTCGCGAATTTTTTACCATGAAAACCAGAAAATACCGCACCCTAATTGAAAAAATCTGGAAGCATTCAATTGCATGCGCATACGCATCTGAGATCACAGCTAATTTACTTAACCTCAAATTAGCGGCCGATCCTTTTACAATGGGCTTGTTACATGATATCGGCAAATTGGCTCTTCTGCAAATCATTGCCGATAAGGAGCGCAGGGGTAAATTCAACGGAGGAATTCCAACCGCCAAATTGATGGACACTGTCGCCGCACACCATTGTATCTTTGGTGCCAAACTGCTTGAAAAATGGAGGTATGCTGACAGCTATATCAAGTGTGCCTTAAATCATGAAAATGAAGCGCCGGACCATGACGAGGAGAAAGAAGAAAAGCTGTCCCAAGAAATACTGATCGTTCGTTTTGCCAATATGGCTGCAAAATTCATGGGCTACAGTTTAGAGGAAAAAGATTATCCGAACCTGGATCTATCAAATATGGAAGCGGCCATCCACCTGAAGTTAAATGTGATCAAAATTTCTATATTAAAAGAAAAACTGACCGAGGAAATGAAAGGGGTCATGGAGCTTTTCTGAGATCCGGTACTAGAAGCCATCTCAAAAAGAGGATTTTGGTTCAAGATCAAGGCGGATACGAGCTTCAACCCGCAGGCATACTCAAGTATGTCGAGGACTTGAAGCGAGGACCCAACACTGAGGTTGGGCCAAAAGACTTTTTTGAGACAGCTTCTAATTGATGGACTTCAGTGATGACCTCCCGTTGATTTAAAATCATTGCATTTTATAGACCATTGAATTGATGTTCATGCCGGCACCGACCGAAGCAAATACCGCAATATCTCCCGATTGTAATCTATTATGATTTTCGAGCTTTCCTTTTTGCAAAAGGTCGAGCATGGTCGGCAATGTGGCCACAGAGCTGTTACCCAGCCAGGAAATCGTCATCGGCATGATGTTCTCGGGGATATCATCAATTTTGTAAAGCTTAAACAGCCTTTCTAAAATAGCCTCATCCATCTTCTGATTGGCCTGGTGGATCAAGACCTTTTTCACATCGCTTAAATTTAATCCGGCCTTATCGAGACTCTGTTTCACGACTTTCGGGACTGTTCGGACGGCATATTTATAAATGTCATGTCCATCCATTTTAATAAACAATTCGCTGCCATTGCGGCTGGGACCATATGATTTGCCGAGCGTCATCAGATAGGCATTAGCATAAGTATCGGATCTTGTGACATGGGACAAAACACCGCCGCCATTTTCAGAAGCTTCAATCACGGTGGCTCCGGCGCCGTCCGAATATATCATGCTGTCAACGTCATGGGGATCCGATACCCTTGATAAGGTTTCAGCGCCGATAACCATAACTTTCTTGGTATCACCAGACCTTATATAATAGTCAGCTGTTATCATTCCCTGCAGCCACCCCGGACAGCCAAAGGGGATATCATAAGCCACGGTATAGGGATTTTTGATCTTCAATTTATGTTTAACCCTGGCTGCTATACTCGGGACCATATCGGGTGAAATGTTATCGGGTTTAACATCCCCGAGATTTTGGGCGACAATGATGTAATCAAGACTTTCCCGGTCGATGCCGTTTAGCGCATTTTCAGCTGCCAGATATGCCATATCGGAAGTGGTAAGATCGTCTGTGACATATCGCCGCTCACGGATACAGGTAATTTCTTGAAGCTTGTTAACGATATCTTCATTGGCTTTGGGTATTTTTGTCCCATCCGCCTGATAAAATTCATTTTCAAGAAATTGCCGGTTAGGCACCCTTACGGCGGGTATGTAGCTGCCGGTTCCGGTTATGATTGAATTTATCATAGTAGTTTCAATATAATAATAAATAGCCTAGGATCAAGATGATAGGCCATATTTTGTGGGACCAATACCGCATACAGTGGGTTTGCATGACCGTCCCATTTTGCTTGAGATGACGCATCAATCAAAGAATCTATGTATTTTTGGCTTTTGAGTAGGTAAACATAGTATGGCATCATATAAAAAAAGGCCTGTCACTCTTCTGAAATGACAAGCCATTACTTTTTGTGGCGGGAGCGACGAGACTTGAACTCGCGACCTCCGGCTTGACAGGCCGGCGTTCTAACCAAACTGAACTACGCCCCCAATTTTTGTAATGATAGTCCCCTCCGAAATATTGTGAGATAGAATCGATCTGGCGACCTTCCCGCCACCACTATCAGCACTTAAAAGTGGTGGGCGGAACAGGGCTTGAACCTGTGACCTACGGCTTGTAAGGCCGCCGCTCTCCCAGCTGAGCTACCCGCCCAAATCAATTCCTGGCTTGCGCCGCGGGAAAAAGTTTAGGTAACAATTTAAACCTATCTTGTCAAGCGCAATTAAATTGTGCTTGAATATACAGCCAGCAACACATCTAAACCAGCCGTCTGGGTTCCTCCGGATTCTCAACCGTCATTTCAAAGGGTATGTCCACCTTCCGGAAAAGGGCATCGCCTTCATCCAGAATCAAGGCATGGGTAAGAACTTCGTCCATATGCTCCACCGGGACGATCTCTAACTGGTTGGTTATGGTTTTGGGGACATCCTTTAAATCCTTTTCGTTTTCTTTAGGAATTAGAATCTTTTTAATTCCGCCCCGGTGGGCAGCGATTATTTTTTCCTTCAAACCGCCGATGGGAAGTACCCTACCCCGCAAGGTGATTTCACCGGTCATGGCGATATCTCGATGCACTTTTCGTTTGGTCAAGGCTGACACCAGGGAGGTACACATTGTAATACCGGCGGAAGGTCCATCCTTTGGAATGGCTCCTTCCGGAATGTGGATATGAATGTCATATTTCTTGTAAAACTCATCTTCGATCATCAGATTTTCTGCCCTGGACCGGACATAACTGAGTGCGGCCTGGGCGGATTCCTGCATGACATCACCAAGTTTACCCGTAACGGAGAGTTTGCCTTTACCGGGCATCCGCAGAGTTTCGATAAACAGCAATTCGCCTCCCACCTGAGTCCAGGCCAGTCCGGTCACCATGCCGATCTGGTCTTTTTCCTCCACCTGTTCCTGGCGGAATCGAAACGGCCCGAGGTATTTGGGAATTGATTTTTCGCTGACCTTGAACTCACTTCTGTCTTTTTCTTTTAAAACTTTACGGGCCAGTTTGCGGCAGACCGAAGCAATCTCCCTCTCAAGGTTTCTCACCCCGGCTTCACGGGTATAGCGCCGGATGATGGTCAGGATGGAATTCTTAGAAAAAACGACATTTTTATCTTCAAGGCCGTTGTTCTTAATCTGTTTGGGAACCAAAAAACCTTCGGCTATATTATATTTTTCATATTCGGTGTAGCCGGGCAGCCGAATAATCTCCATCCGATCCTGCAGTGGCAACGGAATATCCGGCAGCGTATTGGCAGTGGTGATAAAAAGGATGTCGGACAGATCATAATCTAAATCCAGATAATGGTCATTGAAGCTGAAGTTTTGTTCCGGATCCAGAACTTCCAATAAGGCGGCTGAGGGATCCCCGCGGAAATCCATACTCATTTTATCGACCTCATCCAGGCAAAACACCGGATTATTAACACCGGCCTTTTTCAGAGATTGGATGATCTTGCCCGGCATGGCACCGATGTATGTTCTGCGGTGTCCCCGGATTTCAGCTTCATCCCTCACACCGCCTAAAGACAGACGAACATATTCTCGTCCCGTGGCCCGCGAGATGGATTTGGCCAAGGACGTTTTCCCTACGCCGGGGGGTCCGACAAAGCAAAGAATCGGGCCACGAATTTTTTTGACCAGGACCTGAACCGCCAAATATTCCAATATTCTTTCTTTGGGTTTCTCCAGTCCGTAGTGGTCCTCGTCAAGAATTTTCTCAGCCTCATCGAGATCATCACGCACTTCAGGACTCTCAAACCAGGGCAGACTGATGATCCAGTCAATGTAGTTTCTCACCACCGTTGCCTCGGCCGACATGGGCGTCATCATTTTTAATTTTTTCAGCTCCTGTTCGACTTTTTCGGTGGCCTCCTTGGACATTTTTTTATTCTTTATCTTTTCTTCGAGTTCCCTGATTTCATCAGCCGCCTCATCTTCAGCAC
>JBATKU010000511.1:0-2809 GCA_049669725.1 Desulfobacterales bacterium | reverse complement strand
TTAAAAAGACGATACTCTTTATCCTCAGTACCCAGAAGTTTAAAAATTTTACGGGATCCTCTCGGTTCAACAACCGGGTCTCTGCGGGACTGAACGATAAGAGCCGGTACATCCAAATCCGGTAGCTTGGGTTCGAGATCATCCATCAGCCGTTCGATTTCTCTGACCCCTGATATGGGGTTGCGCAGGTAATTAATGTGAGGATTTTCAGGTTTATTTTCGACAAACTCCATTTTCGGACCGACGCCATAGGCTTTATCCATAATCCGATTCCACATATCCACGGCCGGGGCAAACTTTGATGAAAAATCCTTAAGCGTCATAGGAGCTGCCACGGCAAATACCCCTGCAACTTCCTTTACCCGGGCAGCCAGATCCAGGGCCAATCCGGCACCGGTGGAAAACCCACCCACTACGACCCTTTTGCAAATACTGCTGATAATGGCATATCCTCGGTCAATGGACACCACCCAATCCTGGAAGGACCGCTTGGCAAGATCGTCAGGTGAGGTTCCATGACCTTTTAAGCGCGGAACATAGACCCAGAATCCGATGCTTCCCAAATAGCGGGCCAGGGTCTCGACCTCACGGGGGGCAGCCATATATCCATGGGAAAGCAACACCCCAATATTCTTGGATTTTCCTTTTACGAGGAACGGCATTCCAACGTCTATGGGTTTGGATTCCCCCTGTATGTAATATTTGTGATAGTCACTTTGGTATTCAGCAACAGCCTGGGAAATAAGGTCATCGGCTACTTTTTTTCTGATCCAGAAACCAGGCAGAATAGCCAAACGGCGCAGAGTTCTCTGCAACTCCTTGAGGGGTTCAACGGCATTGGCAGTCACATCAATGGGATTGTCAATGCGGGCCCGATGAAATTCATAGGGCGATGTGAAGGTTGACTTATCAACAAACAATGTCCCGTTTGTTTTCTTCAAATTGCCCTTTTCTTCAGCGAATTTAATAAAGTTATCCACTTTGCCGAAGCGATCATCGGTCAGCAGGTGGACCTGGTCCTGTTTAAGGCTGCGGTTGAGAAACATACCGGGTTGTTGCTGGATTTGCGAAGCGGCCAAAAATACTCTGCGGCACAAATCAAGTTCGTCAATTTTCTTATACCGCAGAAACCGAAGCATCGAAGAAAAAAGATGATCGAGGTTGACGGTCGTCATGCCGTAAATATCCGTCATATAGCGCTGCATGAGTTTAAGCGCTTCCTTGCGCATGGTGCTTTTCGACGCGATGGGATCATCAAAATTAATTCTTTCGGTCGTTTCAATATCTTTTTCAATGGCCGTGTCTTGCAAATACTCGCGGATTAAAATCGGGTTACCAAAACGGACGTCGATATCAACGCCGGACAGCAGCATGGAGCCTTCGGTCATGAGTTCTTCAATCATCCGCTCCGGCAGGTCATCCACCAGGCGCAGGGCCAATTTGCTTAAAATGTTTTCTCTGGCTCTGAGAGGGTAATAGGTTAAATTGACCGGCACGATATAGGTCTCGCGGTTTAATACCGGATCAAGTGATTCAATTTGAAACCGATCCATCAGGTAGCGGGCTTCATCCGGTTTTTCTTCGGAAAGACGCCGCAGACGCTGACGATAAAATTCCGTCCGAATGGCAAGGGTGCCGGCACCGGTATGCGGCGGATGCTTCCCACCGGCCCAGGAAATCATAAACTGACCTTTTTCAATGATTTTTTTGTTTTTAACCATGCGGCCTTCGGGAAATATAATCCAGTCGGCCTCTCCGGTGAGCAATGTTTTTACGATAAGACGATCGCGGTCGGGACTTTTAGTTGAAAGGGCGCCGACCTTTTCCAGAAAATTGCCAAAAGCGCCTTGAAAAAGTTCATAGTCCGCCAGTGACCAGACAGGCACCTTGGTCAGGGTAAAAATCTGGTATGGCATCAAAAATGTTTCAATCCTGGTAAAATGATTGATGACGAAAATGATGGATCCATCCGGAATTTTTTCCTGACCATGAAGAATAATGTTGGCTTTTGAAAGATTGGAGAGGGTTTTGATAGCAAATCCTGTTGATCGGTAGGCGAATCGGTTCATTTGTAATCGGCCTTTATTTTTGCGGATTAAATACTTCCGGTTCGGATGTTCGCTGTACAGTTTAATCTGCCCTGTTATCACTAATATTACTATAATAAGCAAAATTTATTAAGGAATCAACAAACTTCCTGCCCTCCAACCCATGACCTTAGCTGTTGACAGTCCATAGATTTACGATTAGATTATTTGGTTCTGTTAGAAAATCATCGATCACTTTGGAGGTCCGGCGTGTATTCAAAAATACTCATCCTTCGCTTTCCGAAAACCGAAGTTCATAAACCGATTGTTTATCATTTGACCAAGGACTACGACCTGGTTTTCAATATTCTCAATGCGGCCGTTCTGCCTCGCAAAGAAGGTATCATGGCGCTTGAACTTTCCGGCACCAAAAAGAATCTAAGCGAAGGTGTAAAATTTCTCAAATCTCAGGGTGTGAAGGTCAAAAAGGCCTCCCAGGAAATTAGCCGTAACAGTAAAAAATGCACAGATTGCGGAGCCTGTACGGCTGTGTGCCCCACCGGTGCCCTCGCGGTTCAACGCCCGGATATGAAAGTGATTTTCGATCAAAAAAAATGCAGCTTATGTGAGTTGTGCGTACCGGCATGCCCGCCCCGTGCCATGGAGGTGCGTCCGACTCACCAGACTTTTTTTGAATGAAGCCAACAACAGCAGTTGCCATAAGCGGTGGCGTTGATTCCTTAATGGCCGCCTGTTTACTGAAAGAACAGGGACATCAGGTA
>JBATKU010000510.1:0-2557 GCA_049669725.1 Desulfobacterales bacterium | reverse complement strand
AATGAGTGTCTTTGCACAAAATCCCTTTCTCTGATAATCTTTCACATATTTGTCTGGCCGTAATCTGCGATTCCGTTTTTAGTTCAATTGCGATCATAAGACCCTTACCACGGATCTCTTTAATTATTGGGGAATTGATCTTTTTTAACTCGGAAAGAAAGTATTCGCCCATCCGGGCTGAATTTTCAATCATCTCTTCTTCCATTAGAACCTGCAACGCTTTTCTTGCAATGGCGCAAGCCAAAGGATTCCCACCAAAGGTACTTCCATGCTGTCCTGGGTTCAAAACGCCTAAAACTGCTTCAGTCGAAAGAACGGCAGATACAGGGTAGAATCCTCCTGAAAGCGCTTTGCCTATCACTGTTAGATCAGACTGGATTCCTTCATGCTCCTCTGCTAATAATTTGCCGGTTCTTCCAAGACCAGTTTGAATTTCATCCAATATGAGTACCACGCTATTGTTCGTGCATATTTCCCTTACTTTTTTTAAATAGCCATCGGGAGGTATGATAACGCCAGCCTCTCCCTGTATGGGCTCTACCATGAAGGCTGCCGTATTTTGGGTAATCGCATTTTCAAGGGCGTCTGTATCACCAAAGGGGATGGATTTAAATCCAGGCGTAAAGGGTCCGAAATTTTTACGGGAGTTTTCATCAGAGCTGAAACTGGTGATTGTTAGCGTTCGGCCATGAAAATTATTGTCACAGACAATGATCTCAGCCTTATCCAAAGGGATACCTTTGGTTTCGTAACCCCATTTACGAACGGTTTTAATGGCGGTCTCAACTGCTTCTGCGCCACTATTCATCGGCAGAACTTTATGCGATTGAGTTAACTCACATAAATATTTATAAAAAATAGCAAGTTGGTTATTCCTGAACGCTCGGGAGGTAAGCGTCAACTTTTTTGATTGTTCTACAAGAACCTGGCGAATTTTTGGATGACAATGTCCCTGGTTGACTGCTGAGTAGGCGGACAGACAATCCATGTATTTCTTCCCTTCCACATCCCATACCCAGATTCCTTCGCCTCTACTGAGTACGACATTCAGCGGGCTGTAGTTTTTTGCTCCAAACCGGTCTTCAAGACTAATAAGCTCTTCCGTTTTCATTTTGACTGCTCAATCGTTTCGTTTATTTTAATACCTCTCATATTCAACTGATCCATGAATAAATCACTAGGCACATCTGTGGCCGGTGAAAGGATTCCTTTTTGTGTTATCTTACCCTTAACGATCATCTCTGCGGCGATACAGGCAGGATAGGCAACGCCCATACTCATCGCCATTAAGCCCGTCATCAAATCTCTTTCTATCTTAAGAGAGCAAGTCAATATTTGCTTCTTGCCTTTCCTTACTCCCTCCACCTTGGTTACCATAACGGATAGATCTTTTTCACTATCATTATACTGCAATTGAGGCTCGAGCAGTTTGGCGACCATTTCAAATGGTGATACCTCATAAGGCAACCCTTTGATGGGCACATCGCTCAAAAAGCCTAATTTTTTCATTGGGTTCCAAAATGCACACCAACCGGGCCATCGAAGTGTATACCTCCCTGTTTCACAAAGCTTATCCGCAATTTTCAGTAATTTGGCATAATATACAGCATTACCATTTGGAATGGCCTCCATGGTTCCAAGCCCTGGAAATTCGATGTGGTGAATAAATCCGTTCTCATGTTGATCTTTCGCCGGGATATATATAAGCTCAGAATCCGCCATAAGCGTTGCGTCTCTTATCTGGCTTTTCAATACTGCACTAATATTCCAGCTAATTTTGTATTTGAGCGGATTATCACATGCCGCCTTTTCAGGAATCCCTCCACAATATGAATTGAGCTTAAATACCTCATCGAAATATTTAAGACTATAATTGTAAATAATCAGGTCAATACCTGGATCAAGGCCGCATTCCGGGATGATGGTGATTCCCTTTTCTTTTGCCGCCTGGTCGAGATCAAGAATATCATATGCGTAGTTGGTGTTGACAAGATTAACACCACTTTTTATCGCAGCCTCTGCAACGGTGCGAATACATTGTGGTGGCAAAAAATCAAGGACAACATCAAACTTTTCGTCCATTGTAGACGCCAATGCGTTTGGGTCATTCGCATCTATCCGGACGATCTGAATTTTGGCCTTGTCAATAAAGTCAAAGGAATGAACGAGCTCAGGCTGAATATCTGCGCAAGTTATCTGGTCAACACTTGCATTTCTTGACAAATCGTATAGCGCAGCCCTTCCTTGTTGACCGCAACCGCCTAAAACTAAAACGTTCATTGGTTTTGAACTCCAAAAAGGTTCGAACAATTATTTGTGCATCTTTTTATTAGAACCAAATTTATCAAGCGACATCTGTATATTTTTTTTACGCCAACAGTTTCTCCAATTCTTTCGCAGTTTGCTTTGAAAGTCCTAAAGTTTCCATTGTGCGCCTGGCTTCACCCAAATAATTTCGATTCATCAACAGAGAAACCAGTGTGATAACAGCCGACATAACCGGTGTGGCTACCCCGATTTGTTCCCCAAGTTTCTGGAGGAACACCAGACCATACCC
>JBATKU010000509.1:0-1933 GCA_049669725.1 Desulfobacterales bacterium | reverse complement strand
GAAATTTTTATAGATTGTTTAATTATATGTCCCTTCCTCTTTTATGTCAACCCCTTTATTCGCTTAATTTCAATTCTCGGACAGCCTCCTATCCCTGCATTAGCAAGGTCTAAAGGCTACAATCAGAATGCTGTTCGCTTAACCCTAACCCGGACAAGCCGGAACCATAAAGGGTAAAGCTTCTAGCACTTTGATTGACATGAATTTCATCAGGTTATAATACCATGAGGACAACCAGCATTTATGGAGGTTCTCATCATGAAAGGTTTTATTGACAGACATTCAGATAATATCCTCGGCCAGCTGTCTTGTTTTGACCGAATAATCATCCAAGGAACTTTGCCTGATATTTGTTATCCGGGAGCTATCACGGGTTTCTTCTATCGATCCAATATCAGGATTTTTGACTTTAAGCATTGGGCGTCTCCCATGCGAGATGTGATTAATGAAAGCACCAGGTCCATCGCCAGTGACAATGGAATCGAAATCGAGTTCATCCTCAAAAGAAACTTCCGGAAGGAAGAGCGGATTGAAGAAATCATCGCGGAACGTGGCGATCACCCTGGACTCGTCCATATTTTTTCCGCCATGGAGACATGTACTGCCTTCAAACCGTGGCACGACAAGAAAACGCACAAAACTTTTTTCAAATATGACTCGGGGCGCTGCCTCCATTACTATTTCTATTTTATCGACAAGGAGTATGGCCTCTGCTATCTGCGTGTGCCAACCTGGGCCCCGTTCCGACTCCAGTTCTATTGCAATGCTCACAATTGGCTATCACGCCAACTTGACAAGAGAAATATCGGCTACGAACAAATAGAAAATGCTTTCTTTCGAATCGACAATTTTGAAAAAGCACAAAGAATTTCTGACTCGTTCCCGGTTAAGAAACTTCACAAGATGCTGGTACGTTACGCCCTCCAGTTCTGTCCTGTCATCAGTCAATTCAACTCGGGTCTTCATTGGAGCGTAATGCAAGCGGAATACGCTACCGATATCGTGTTCAAAAACCGAAAAGCCCTTGCACCAGTTTACGAGGAACTCGTGCGTACCCTCTCTCATGCAGTCAAGCCGGATAACATTGCTATGTTTCTGGGTAAACGTCTTGACCCCCGCTATGACGGTGAGCTCGGTGGTAAGTTTTCCACGCGCATCGAGGGTCATTCGATCCGACATTTTATGGGTAAGAACGGAATCAAGATGTATGACAAGTTCGGTCAAATCCTTCGGATCGAGTCGTTTAGCAACGATATCTCCTTTTTCAAACACCACCGACGGGTGGAACATCGCGATGGCAGCAGCAGTTACCAAGTTGCCAATATGCGTAAAACCATATATAGCCTCTCCGATTTGATGGGTGTCATGTTCGGCTGCAATCGGAGATATATCGAGTTTTTATCGGCAATTGATGATCCGACCAACGGTATCAAAAAGGTGAACAAAATCAGTCACCCTGTGAGAGAAAACGGCCGCAGCTTTCGCGGGTTCAACCTGTTCAACGAAGCAGACGAAGCAGTACTTCATGCCATAGCGCAGGGCGGAACACAAGGCTTCGGCATCCGCAATTTCACCTTACGCAAGGCGTTGAGCAAAACAACCGGGCAGATCTCACATATCCTCAAGCGTCTTCGAAATCATGGTCTGATCAAAAAAGTGTCAAAGAGCTATAAGTACTATTTGACATCCCTTGGCCGTGAAGTTACGGCAACTTCACTCAAACTCAAAGAGATGGTTGTAATCCCTATTTTGAGGGGTAAAATGACTTTTTCATGATATTTCTTGTGTTTTTTACACAAGATCTAATTGGTAACTGTCTAACGTTGAAAGACAGTCAGGCTGACCCTGAGTTTTACCGCTTGCTCCATGGGCTCCGAAGGATCCAGACATCGGGTGCTATGGGGATGCGAATTGATCGGTACAAAGACAGGCA
>JBATKU010000508.1:0-10345 GCA_049669725.1 Desulfobacterales bacterium | reverse complement strand
CAACAAATGGGGTGCGCAACTGCGATTATTTTGTTATTGTTTTTTCGTGTCATAGCTGTCCTCCTTTTTTTATAAATTTTCATGCTCTATTTGTAGAGGATAGCTATGACATTTCAATAAAAACGTTTGTTTCATGCTTCGTTGTGCGCGTAAGGGCATGAAAATTTATGCAAATAAAAAAGGGTCAACAGATCGAGGTTGATATTACCGATGTTGCCTTTGGCGGCAGGGGACTGGTGCGGTTAAACGGCCTGGCGGTTTTCGTAGACCAGGCCGTACCCGGAGACCGGGCAAGCATTCGCATTTATAAAAAAAAGAAAAATTACGCCGAAGCGCGGGTGGTTGAGCTGATCGAATCTTCGCCCTTCAGAGTCATCGCGCCCTGTGAGTACAGCGGTTTCTGCGGAGGGTGCAAGTGGCAGTTTCTGATGTATGATCAACAGCTTGAATATAAGCGCCGGCATGTCAAAGAATCCCTGGAGCATATCGGTCTCATCAAAGACGCGGTGGTCCATCCGACCATCCCTTCCGGGGTCACTTTCGGCTACCGCAATAAAATGGAATTTTCCTGCGCTGACAGACGCTGGCTGTTGCCTGACGAACTTCAGCGCGAGGATATTGATCGGGGATTTGCCATCGGGCTGCATGTGCCCGGGACCTTTCACAAGGTGATTGATACCAAACAATGTCTGCTGCAGCCGGATCTGGGCAATCGATTGCTGGCAGATGCCAGAGCTTATATGCGGTCGTCCGGGTTGCCCGTTTATGGGCTGCGCAGTCATGAAGGCTTCTGGCGATTTTTGGTGTTAAGGCATTCCGTGGCCTACGATCAATGGATGGTCAACATTGTTACCGCGGCAGAGGATGCCGGGGCGCTTCAACCGCTGGCTGACCGGATCCTGCAGAATCACCCCCAGGTGGTGTCCGTCATAAACAATGTGACATCCCGCAAGGCCGGGGTTGCGGTGGGCGAATTTGAGCACGTTCTTGCCGGAACGGGGGTCATCGCCGATAAAATCGGAGATTTTGAATTTGAAATTTCAGCCAATTCTTTTTTTCAAACCAACAGCCGCGGGGCTGCTGTTTTATATGGCATCGTAAAAGCGTATGCCGGGCTTAGCGGAGCCGAAACGGTCCTGGATCTTTACAGCGGTACCGGAACCATCCCCATTTTGCTGTCCGGGCATTGCCGGGAGATAATCGGAATTGAGATTGTCGAAAGTGCGGTGGCCGATGCCCAAAAAAATTGCCGCAAAAATGGGGTGACCAACTGCACCTTCATCCAGGGCGATATACGCCAGTGTCTCTCCCAAATTCAGCAGCGGCCGGATGTGCTGATTATTGACCCACCCCGGACGGGGATGCACAAGGATGTTGTCAAACAGGTACTTGAACTGGGCGTTGAACGCATCGTCTATGTTTCCTGCAACCCAGCCACCCTGGCAAGGGATATCGGGATGATGGGAGACCGCTACCGGTTGATCGAGGTCCAGCCGGTGGATATGTTCCCGCATACCTATCACATCGAAGCGGTCGCCCGAATCATCAAAACATAGCGGTTGTCATAAAGATATTCCGTTAGCCAGATTAGCCAATAGGAGAAAACATTATATGTAACATCCTGAAATTATTATAAGCATGACAACCGCTATATTATTTTTATATTCAAAAAAAATCGAGAATTTTGCACAACGATCTGCAATATTTGCAGTCAATGGCACGGGCTTTACTTATCCCCCATCCGGAAAACGCGACCATCGAAGAACTCAAGCAAGTTTGCCGGGCTTCGTTTCTCTACCCAACCTACCATAAAACTGTCCATTGTTGTAATTCTATTTCAGGATCGAAACCCAACGCACGTATCTGCCGATCTCATTGCTGCTAAAGTTATTTCATTATAGGCCGATATCATCCTCAGGCCTTTTGTAAAAGAATACGTAACGGTTTTCTGGCCGCCACTACAGGCTGAGTATTAAATAGATTTATACGCGTATTAAAGTTTTTTATAGTTTGGCGGAAGCGATTAGGGTGCGAACGAACCGCGCTATCCGCAATAAAAACTTTTGACTGCAGGCGGCCAAGACGGAAAATAAATAATTTTTAATTATATCAGGTTGATAAAATAACAACTGCTTTAATTTCAAAACAAAAAAATATATCCGAGGCAATATATTTTGTCTGGCATAAAATTTGCTCTAAAGTTACGCTGGAGGTTTCAAAATGCGTAAGAATTCAGGATTTTCATTAATTGAATTATTGACGGTCATTGCCGTGATTGCGATCATCGTTAGTATTGCGTTGCCGAACATAATTAGTTGGCGCAAAAATGCCGAATTGGGAAAGGCTGCACGAGATCTTTATGGAAGTTTTCAGAAGGCTAAAATGGAGGCAACCCGATCCAATAGATATTGCGCTGTTTCATTTGATAACGTCACCGTAAACGGAAAGACGTATGATTATGTCGCTTATATCGACGATTCCCCCTTTAATTTGCAATATGATGCCGGGGAGCAGGTTATAACTGCCAGGTCCTGGTCGGAATACCCGGGCGTATCCGATAGTGACGGCATAACATTTCCCACTGTCGCTTCCAAACCGACGATATCATTTGCACCAGACGGTCTGCCTAAAGATCAGTCCGGCGTTTTGCAGTCGGGAAGCGTTTATTTGAAAAACCAAAGCCATAAAACCAGAGAAATTAGTATTTCCCTACTGGGAAATGTCCAGATAACACAATATTAGGCGGGTTAATTATGATAAATACGGCTTTACGGAAAGTTGAACCGTTTACAGACAGTAAGGGGTTCACTATGATCGAAGTCCTGATTGCCATGGCTATTTTCCTGATAGGATTTCTAGCCGTGGGTGCAATGCAGCTTTCATCAGTCAACGGCAACGCATATGCCAGAATGCGCACCGAAGCTACCGCCATAGCAGCCCAGCACGCCGAAAGATTTTTGGCTATGGATTTTGATAACATAGACGGGAGTCTGGGAGGTTACCCCATTATTCAGGGACCTTATACAATAGAGACCCCTGAGATTGTCTCGCGAACCGATACCCCCGAGCTGACTGCCACCAATAACAGAACCATCAACATAACGGTTCAATGGAAACAAAAAGGTAAGGATAGACATGTTACGTATTCATTGGTAGCGGTTGATATATAATCGCGCTATCAGCATTTGTTAAGAAGTTAGCCACTGAAAAACAGGGATAAAGCTTATGCGTCCAGATAACAGAATAATTAAAAACGAAAATGGCTCCGTCATCGTCGTTGCCCTATTGCTTCTGATTGTTTTGACAGTCATTGGCCTTACGGCAACATCCAACAGCCGCATGGAATTAAACGTTACGCGCAACAGCCAGATCTACAAAAGAGATTTCTATGCGGCGGACAGCGGATGGCGTCATAGCGCTATGTGGCTCGACCGCTTTGATGTATTTTACCCGCCCATTAAACCAGACGGATTTACCGTTAAGTTTGCAGGCAACGATGATGTGGCCAACGATACACTTGACCCCGCGTTTCCCCCGGGTACCGATGATAGCAATATTGCTGCATCCTCAAACCTGAATCCCTATTGGTTTAAAATAGAACATTTAAAAAATGAGATAAGCCCGGGAAGCAGCGATGCCTGTTTCGACTCTCATTATCGCACAACCTCCTACGGAGGTGAGGATGGGATTCAACAGGTTGAGACCCAGCTTGTTAAACTGTCATGTGTCGGCGGGGGATCCGGGGGATATTAAAATACCATCACTATCTGATTTCTAATACACAAGGAAACACATAATGACCTTAGTGCAAAAAAAATCCGGCTTTACCTTGGTAGAATTATTAGTAACATTGGCGGTTTCCTCAATCCTTTTAACCCTGATGTACCAGGTTTATCGCTCCCAGCTAAAAAGCCATACAACCCAGCAGGAGTTTGTCGAAATGCAGCAAAATCTGCGTGCATCCCTGTATTTGATGGAAAGGGGTATCCGCATGGCCGGCCACGGACCCAACGGAGGTGTCGCTGACCCTGCAATTACCATCGCCCAGGTCGACAACATTGCATTTGCCATGGATATTTCGGGTGGTACGACTTTAGAACCATCTGACGGTGATACGGCAGATCCCGGCGAGCAAATTAACTACTACCTGGCCGGAGACCTCATCCGCAATGCCAGCGATGGAAATGGGGATCAGACCATACTGGACCAAAACGACATTCAAAATATCAGGTTTGTGTATAAAGACGAGGACGGAACGACCCTCGACTACGCTGCCCTGGCAGCAGCTGATGAACGCAGAAAAATCAGATCTGTGGAAATCATCCTTACAGCCAAAATGGGCACGAGCCCCATGGTAAACGAGAAGGACATGGAATTGCGATCTGAGATTAAGTGCCGGAATCTGGGGCTTAACTAGTTTCCATCCGAAAATGGCCCTTTTTCCGATGAGCGGCGTTCTCCGCGGGTTTTAGACTTCGACGTACGCAAGTACGCCTCAGCCTAAAACCCTTGTGCGGCCTTGCTCATCGAAAAAATTGCTCATTTTCAAATTGGAAACTACTTCGTGCCCGTCTTAATTTAAGGGCAGGGAATTAACCCCTCGTCCGCCTGCGGATTAAATAGACCAACGAATAACCACCTTCCTTTCATCCAGGCAAATAGGACTTTGCCACAATTATAAATTTTCTTTTCGCTGCTATAAAACTAATTTAAAACACTATTAAAATAATTAATAGCCGCCGTCATGAAATCGCCAATTTTTATCGAAAAGATAGATCCTATCATATAGCATCACGGAATTGTGACACCTTCTTATCTTCACGTTTATCGTAATTTAATAAATAATATCAGATATATAAAAAATCCTGTCATTATCCATCCCGCTTGCCTGAACCTTATACCGCTAAATTTTCCATTTTCGGCATAGTAGTTGCATCAATTAGCATCAATATCGAATTGTGACGATTCGAGTTGTGTAATTAGAAATTAAAAAATTTTGGAAAATAGATAACGAAGGAGAAAACCAATGAAGGTTAAATACCCCCAAATTATGATAATTATTCTTTGTGTCGGCCTGGGTCTGTCTATGGTTTCACCACCGACCGTATCTGCCGCTACAGTTGATATCCTGGTCAGCCAGCTTTCCGATGATGCCGAAGAAAATACAACTCATACTTGGGTCTCGACTGATATCAACGATTTGGAAATGGGAGACAAGCTTTGCGGGGTTCGATTCCAGGGCGTTACCATCCCGAAGGGTGCCGCCATCACCCGTGCCTATATCCAGTTTACAGCTGACTATGCCCGCACCGATACCTCCAACCTTATCATATGGGGCGAAAATAGAGCAGACCCGGTAACATTTTCTGCCGGAAGCGGTGATCTGCTTTCAAGTCGATTACCGACTAGTGCACAAGTTAACTGGAACAATGTGCCGGCCTGGAATTCAGGTGGTGAGGCGGGGTATCAGCAGCAGACACCTGATCTGAAAACCATCGTCCAAGAATACGTTAACATGGGCGGCTGGGCCAGCGGAAATGCCATGGCATTTTACATAGGGGGAAACGGAGAGCGGGTTGCCAGTGCCTATAAAAAGGCCATGTCGCTAGGTGAAGACCGTCAGCCGCTTTTGCATATTGAATATACGACAGCGGTTTCCATAACCTATGTATCAGATGGCAATGACGATGTCGAAGAAGGCAGTTTTCTGGATTTAGACGATGACTCACTTAGCTTCAGACCCGAATGGTACAATGGGATCCGGTTTCAAGGTGTGAATGTACCTCCTGGGGCTGAAATTACCAAAGCCTATATTGAATTTACCTCAGACAGTACTAACAGCGATACAACCGGACTAAGAATTAAAATTGAAGCCCATGATGATCCGCCGACGTTTTCAACCAGCAACAAACCTACCGACCGAACCCTTTCCAATCAGGTTGTGCAATGGTATCCGGTCGAAGCCTGGAGTGCGCGCAACAAGTACCAGACACCGGATTTAAGCGATCTGGTCCAGGAAATAGTGGGACGCTCGGGCTGGAATTCGGGCAATGCCATGGCCTTTGTGATAGAGCATTACCAGGGACAGCGTTACGCCAAAGCCACTGAAGACCCCGATGTGGCCAGCAATCCGGATTATGTTCCCATGCTGTATATAGAATACAATGACGGGGGCAGCGTCGATAAGCCGATTATCACATCCAGCACCAACGACGTTGGCTCCTCGTGCTACGAGGGCTTCAGCCCGCCGGCCGACAGTATCACGATCAGCAACTCCGGTACGGCGGATTTGGATTTTTCAGTTTCAGACGATGCCAGCTGGCTGATATTGACGCCCACCGGCAGCAGTCTGATACCCGGCAATTCCGAAACCATTGCTCTAACCTATTCTACCAGTGGACTCAGTCAGGGCACGCATACAGCCGAGATCCAGGTATCGGATGCCAATGCATCCAACAGCCCGGTAACCATTACTGTCAGCGTGACGGTCCTGGAATATAACCAGCCGGTGACCTGCGGTGCGATCCCGGTCTATGCCCAAAACCTCGTCAATCCGGCCATATTGATCCTGCTGGATCGATCCGGCAGTATGGGCAGCAACACGGTCGCCATAACTACGAATAATCCTAAAACCCCCGATATTAAAGGTATCGTGCAGGAAATCATTGAGCGCGATTCCTGGGCATCGGGCAACGCCATGGCGTTTATGATCGATGGCACGGGTACGCGAAGGGCGGTCAGTTATGACTCCAACAGCTCTGTAGCACCCTTGCTGCACGTGGATTACATCGACGCCAGCGGAATTACCCAGGAGCTAAATTTACGGATCAGTCATTCCGCGGATGATGCCGAGCAGCGCACCGATTATAACGCTGCTCCCAACATAACCAGTGCCGATCTCGAGCTGACCTATGACAATTATATTTCCAGCCAGAACCAGATCGTCGGTATGCGATTTCAAAATGTGACCATCGAAAAGGATTCGACCATCACCAATGCCTATATTGATTTTACGGTCGTGGGCGAGGATAACAGCACCACCAATTTAGTCATTTGGGGAGAAGATCTGGACAATCCGCCGGCCTATGCCAACTCTACCAACAATATTTCCAATCGAACCAAAACCTCGACGTCGGTCGCCTGGAACAATGTTGAACCCTGGGTGGGATCAGCCCAGCAGACGCGCATGGAGGTTGCCAAAGAAGCCATCAGTGAATTGGTCAAAGACCGTTCCATCGCCTGGGGATTCGGCATTTGGACCGGCTACAGGGATGGCCACGATGCAACCAATGATTTTACCAAAATTCTAGAGGGCTGTAAGCCGGATAGTAGCGACCACCAGCTGGCCCTGCAAACGGCTATTGATGGTGTCAACACCGGCGGCTACACCCCATACTGGCAATCGATCAAGGTAGCCAACGATTATTTTAGCGGTGCCAGAGATGACGATAACGGCGATCCTTATGTCGTTACCGGCTGCCAGCCTAAGTTTTTGATAGACATTACCGACGGTATCGGCAATGTGGACCCGGATGACGACACCGAAGCCCATAAAAATGAACTGATCGGAAAAGTCCGCACTCAAACTGAGGCCCTGGCGGATTCCGGCGTAACGCCGATTGCCGTCGGTTTTGGTCTGCCGGCCGATGAAACCGCTCAGACCTTTGAGATGGCTGCGGCGGCCAATGAAAAAGGCAAGGCCTCCGATTTCGATCTGATTTACGGCCTGCATACCGAACTAGATGTGGACTCTGACGGGGATACCGAAGGGGTGCCGTTTATCGCCCACAGCAAGCAGGAGCTGATTGATTCTTTGGAAGCCATTACTGAAAATGTCAAAGGCGCCATATTTCACGGGTCGGCCGCCGCCACGACAACTTCTACCGACCTGGGCAATGCCGTTATCGTGGCAAAATTCGATGCATCGCGCTGGACCGGCGAGCTTGAGGCCATCAGAAAAGACGCCAACGGGGATTGGGTCGAAAAAGTTTGGTCCGCCAGCGATGTCATTCCCACCACCCGCACTTTGTGGACCATTGACCCCTCGGATTCGAGCCAGGTTATAAAATATGAAGATGGGACCCTGGGATCGGACAACTTTGCCTGCCTGGACTCGGCCAACAAGCCCATCGGAGATATCATCAACTCCAAACCGGTGGTGGTGGACAAGCCGCCTTACTTTTACCCCTTTGATAGCTACTACACTTTTAGTTACAACATGACGCGTGAGCCCCTGGTTTATGTGGGAGCCAACGACGGTGCCCTGCATGCCTTCCGGCTGGCTGACGGTGCTGAGAAATGGGCATTTTTTCCGGAAAGCATGCATGACAAATTAAATATGGCGGGGGTGGATCCGCTTTGGGATCGTTGTGAAAGGGACTACTGTCACCGCTATTTTATTGACGGGACACCGGTTGTCGGCGATGTTTTTGCGGACTTTGGCAAATCCTATGATGAGTGGCGCAGTATCCTGGTAGTCGGCGGCCGTGAAGGCAGCACCGCCTACTTTGCCCTGGATGTGACCTCGGGAAATAATTTCGATCACGCAACGGACCCGACCACATTTTTGTGGGAGTTTACCGACAGTGATTTAGGGGAAACCTGGTCGGATCCCAGCATCCGGCGAGTTGCCAAAGACGCCAGCACCGACAAACCCTGGGCAGTTTTCTTTGGGTCCGGATATGCTGAGGACGATATCGATCAGCCTAGCAAAACAGCCTATCTGTATGGGCTCCAGGCCCATGATGCCGGATACTTGTGGAAAGATAAAGATGGCGTGCCCGTCAACAAAATTAAGATGGCCGATGGCGACGGCACCGGTACGCTTGCTTATGATAATTGGATGAGTTCCTTTTATACCATAGACCAGGTGGGTGAAACGGTTACCGGAGCCTCGTCCGGGGCTACGGGGACCATTGTCGACGTCCGTATTTTAGTTCCTAATGTTAGTGGTGAAATAGACCTGGAAAATATAGTTGGAACCTTTATAGATAATGAAGTTATTACGAGTTCTCTGCCCGGCGGCGGTCAGGCTCTGGCGAATGGTAACCTGAGCGGAGATACGCCCATGTTAAACGATGCCCTGGCATCACCGCTGCTGGTTGACATGGAAGCCGATTATATTTCAGATCGCATTTATATCGGAAACCTTTACGGTGACATGCATCGCGTAATGGACATCGGCAAAAATATGACACCGACGGTGTCACAGCTGTTTACCTTTAACAATTCTTCTCCCTACGAAAACTCGATCCGGGGAACAGCCGCATTCGCCTACGCCTATGAAAAGAACCACATCTGGGTCTATTTTGGTACCGGCAGATTTGAACATCAAAATGATAAAACCAATGGTGCCAGTCAATACCTAATCGGTGTTAAAGACTGGAAGAAGAGCGCCTATGATCCGCCGATACCGCTGCCGACTTATCAGTTGAGTGATCTGGTCATGCTTCAGGCAAAATATGTTACCACGACTGTGACGATCGAGGGTCTGCCGGTTGACAAAACCTTCCGGATCATTGAAGGTGACAACCCGGATAATTCCCCCTGGGCCGTTGAATTGTTTGCCCAGCAAACTGACTGGGGTTGGAACGGTCCGGTACCCATCGGAAGTGAGCGGATATTAACCAAGCCCCTGGTTATCGGCGGGGTGGTGTATTTTACCACTTTCGTTCCGGATGAAAACGTATGCGCCGGAAACGGGGAAACCTGGCTTTTGGCGGTGGATTTTCAAACCGGACAGGTTCCCGACTATGCTGTCTTTGATATCAATGGTGACGGCATGTTTAATGACCAGGATTATGTGCAAGTCGGAGTCGATGCTGATGGCAATCCGATTATGAAGCCTCCGGCAGGACAATATATTGGACGGGGGCAGGGCTCCTATCCCGTCTATCAGGACGGACATTTATTTGTCACGACAACGGGAAGCGGTGACGAGGACCAGGACGACGGTGGTTTGACCGCAACCCCCATCAACACCGAAAATATATCGGTAACGCTTAAATCCTGGAAGCAAAACTAGCTTCAGGGATCCGTTATGTAAGTGATAACGGCAATAAAAAGTACCCTTAAAAAAGGCCGGGAGCAGTGCTGGAAACAGTACGCTCCCGGTTTTTTAGATGGGGCTTTGAAACCACTTCTAGTATTATTCCGCACCCAACCCTATTACGGTCACGAGATGCATAGCAATGCTTTTTGCTTCGCAGAAGACAGCTCATAGAATAACTCTTTGACCTTCTCCCAACCAGGTTCCTTGTGAAAAAAACTCACGAGTGCAAAACTGTCAAGAACTATGCTTGCGTTCATTCGCCAGCTCCATTTGATGCTCTTTAATCAAATCATC